>NZFZ01000015.1 GCA_002689405.1 Gammaproteobacteria bacterium
ATTAGTCAATTTAAATAAGAAACTTAACTCATTTGATTCTTCTGTATTTCTTCCAGAAAGTATTAAGACTCAAAGTGATACATTTTTTAAAGTTTTCACACCATACTCAAGAGCTTTTAGATCGAAGCTTCTTTCAAAAAAACTTGAAGTATTAGACTTGCCAAAAAAACAAAAGAAAAAGACTCAAGAAAGGGATGAGGTTGAAGACATTTCTTTAAGAGCAGAAAGAAAAAATATATTAGAGCTTTATAGAGTAGGAGAAGAACACGCATTAGATAAATTAGATAAATTTATTGATCACAAAATACATTCTTATAAGGAAAAAAGGGATTACCCTGCAATAGATGGGACAAGTTCGCTTTCGCCTTATTTAACCTCAGGAGTTTTGTCTTCAAGGCAATGTCTTTTTAGAGTTTTTGAAAAACTCTCAGAAGAGGAGGAGGGAATAAAGACTTGGGTAAATGAGATCATTTGGCGAGAATTTTATAAATACATTCTTTTTCATAATCCAAGAGTAAGTAAAAATTTATCTTTTTCAGAAAAATATGATGATTTTCCATGGTCAGACAATCAAGATCATTTTATCGCTTGGTCAAAAGGTGAAACTGGAGTTCCAATAATTGATGCTGCAATGAGACAGCTAAATTCAACCGGCTGGATGCACAATAGACTTAGAATGATAGTTGCTATGTATCTTTCAAAAAATTTACTCATTGATTGGCGAAAGGGAGAAAAATATTTTATGCAAAATTTAATTGATGGTGATTTTGCCTCAAATAATGGAGGCTGGCAGTGGAGCGCATCAACAGGTGTAGACGCTGCACCATATTTCAGGATTTTTAATCCCATTACCCAATCTGAGAAGTTTGATGAAAAAGGAGATTTCATAAGAAAGTGGGTTCCTGAAATATCATCTGTTAAAAATATCCACAATCCTTCAACTGATGAAAGAAACAACCTGGGGTATAGTAATCATTTAGTAGACCTAAAGGAGTCAAGAAAAAAGGCTATCGAAGCATTTTCCAACTTTTCAAAATAAAGAAAAATGAAAAAAGATAAAACTCCTGAATATATGAAACAGCTATCCGGCAAGGTTTTGGAGATTGATTTCAAATCTCAGTCTCTAAAAATGTCATTTCTAGCTAACGAAGACATTTGCCATTCAAATGGAACAATCATTCAAGGTGGTTTCACTACGGTTATGATGGATTCATGTATGGCTTTTTTAGTAATGGAATTGACTGATTTCGTTTACACTCCAATGTCCATAGATATAAATGTCTCTTTTTTGGCTGTAGGAAGGCCGGGAAAATTAGATTGTAAATCTAAAATTATCAAATTAGGAAAATCGATTGGTTTTGCCAGCGCAGAACTTCATCAAGAAGGTGAAATAATTGCTACGGCAACATCTAGTTTAAAACTGGTAAAAATTGAAGGGTCTCAGAAAGATTTTCTAAAAGATAATATTGCTAAGGACGCTAAAATAATAAAATTTTAAATTCCAAAATCCCAAGATAAACCCTGGTGATATTTTTTTAGTACCTGCTTTGCAATTAAAATTCTATGAACCTCATCTGGACCATCAGCTAGTCTTAGAGTTCTAGCTCCCTGATACATTCCAAATAAAGGCAGGTCAGCAGAGACTCCTTTCCAGCCGTAAACTTGAATAGCTCGATCAACGACTCTATGCATGGCCTCAGGAACATAGATTTTAATTGCCGAAATATCTACCCTAGGATCATTTTCACTATCCATTACTTCAGCACAATGAATTGTCATCAATCTTGCTGTTTGAATATCAATGTACGAATCGGCAATAAAGCCTTGAATCAATTGTTTTGTCTCTAGCTTCCCGCCATGGACTTCTCGCGTAATGGTTCTTTGCAGCATAAGATCAAAAGCTCTCCACATTTGACCAATGCTATTCATGCAATGAAAGACCCTTCCAGCACCCAATCTATCTTGAGCTGCAGCATGTCCAGTTCCTCTCGCACCCAATTGATTTTCTACTGGGACTCTGACATTTTCATATTTGATTTCAACGTGATCTCCCCCAGTGTGCCCCCAAATGGGAACGGAACGAATGACATTAAATCCTGGTGTATCAGTGGGAACAATTATCTGAGTCATTCGCGAATTCACTTCCCCATCTTCTCCTTCTTCTTCTGTTCTGCACATTACGATTGCAAAGTCTGCCTTAATTCCATTCGATGTCATAACTTTATGACCGTTAATGACCCATTCGTCACCTTCTTTTTTTGCAGTTGTTTGTATAGATCTTGGATCAGAACCTGCATTATCAGGTTCAGTCATAGAAAAAGCCGATTCCATTTCTCCGGCAATCAAAGGTTCAAGCCATTTCTTTTTTTGTTCTTCAGAGCCATATTTAAGTAAGACTTTTTGATTACCTGAGTTAGGAGCAATAACTCCAAAAAGCCTATTGGATAAAGGTGACCAAGCAAGGATTTCATTCATGTAAGCGTGTGCCATAAAGCCGATACCCATACCACCATATTCCTCTGGAAGATGAGGCGCCCATAGCTTTTCTTTTTTTACTTGTTCTCTTATTTCTTTTCTAATCGATGCAGAGTTTTCACTTTTTGAATAAATTTCCCTTTCATTTGGAATAATTTTTTCAGCAACTATATTTGCTGTTCTTGTTCTAATATCGTTGATATCATCAGATAAAGTAGGTATTGGTGAAATTTGCATATTTCTCTCTATAATATTTTTATTAAATTAAAAAATTAAATTTTACTATATACTTTTATTCAATATTCAAAAAATCCTTTAAACAGTTCTTATGAAAAAAATCTCTTTTTTATTTTTGACAATTCTTATCTCTGCTTGTGCTTTAGATGTAACAAAAAAAGAGAATTTTGAGGAAACCAAACTTATTTCTTCACTCTCAGATAAATATGTTGGTATTGAACTAAACAACAGCTATCAATGGCGCGGCATTCCATATGCGCAGCCTCCTAAAGATAGTTTACGTTGGAAAGCTCCAAGAGCACTTAGAGTTCAAAAGGAAACAGTTAAGGCTCTAGAATTTGGTAACTCATGCCCACAAGTTCCCTCCATCTCTTTAGATAGAGGTGGTAATGGGGAATATACTGGCTCGGAAGACTGTCTTTATCTAAATATTTTTACTCCAAAAAAATTAAGTTCAGATAAGAAGCTTCCAGTAATGTTTTGGATTCATGGAGGCGGGAATACTTCAGGAGAGGCAGCCTCATATGACTTCAGTAAATTAGCATCCGCTCATGACCTAGTCATTGTTTCTATAAATTATAGACTGGGCTTCTTAGGTTGGTTTTATCACCCAGCATTTGCTGCAACATCTAATAATTTAGAAGATAAATCAGGAAATTTTGGAACACTTGACCAAATTATGGCTTTAAAGTGGGTAAAACAAAATATTGAGGATTTTGGAGGGGATAAGAACAATGTCACTATATTTGGAGAGTCTGCTGGTGGACATAATGTTTTTGCTCTGTTGAGTTCTCCTCTTGCAAAAGGCCTTTTTCACAAAGCAATTTCTCAAAGTGGGGCAACAAATACTTTTGATCTTAATGAATCGTCAAAATTTTTTGATAATAAAGAATCTTCTTTGTTAACTTCTTCAAAAGAAGTTGTTAGTAAATTATTGGTTTCCTCTGAAATCTCTAAAGATTTGTTTGAAGCAAATATTGCCCAAGATTCAATGAATGAATTCAAACTCTTAGAGCAAATGCAAGGATTAGATTTAGGTCAAATCTTTAAAGTTTACAAAGCAATAGATAAATCCAAACAAGTCGGAAAAAAAATGATTCCGAGGGTTTTAAGCGACGGTCATGTAATTCCCAAGAGAGGCATGCAATTTTCTAGGAAGANTTTTTACAACGATGTGCCAGTAATCTTTGGTACCAATCGAGACGAAACGAAACTTTTTGCTGCTATGGAATCNGATTACTCAACNAGTCTTTTCAATAGATTAATCATTGTTCGNAATCAAGANATGTANGACTTAACGGCTGAATATGCCTCNAATAATTGGAAAATATCGGCTGTTGATAACCCCGCAAGAGACATGATCGNCTCAGGCAAAAAAGACGTTTTTGCTTATAGATTTGATTGGGATGAACAAGGAAAGTTATTGTGGATGGATTTTTCAAAAATCTTTGGAGCCGCCCATGCTATGGAAATACCATTTGTTACTGGAACCATGAAGCTTCTTGGAATAGAGAGATTTATGTTTAATGATGAAAATCTACCAGATGCAATTAGATTATCGATTGCCATGCAATCTTATTGGGCTGAATTTGCTTATACTGGCGATCCTGGTAAAGGTAGAGACAATAATTTGCCAAAATGGAATTCTTGGTCGAACTCAGGAGAGAAATTTTTGATCTTAGACTCTCAAAATGACCAAGGTATTGTCATGAGCAATTTAGAATTGAGAAGAATTGATGAATTTAAAAGGTTGTATTCAGACTTAAGAATCAAAAAAGATAAAACCAAATGTAAATTTCTAAATAATTTGGTCCAAAATGCTTATGAAAAAAATGCTGTTTCTTTTTACAATGAGAAATGTTTACAAGGAGAGTGAGAAATGAAAAAAATTGATTTTTACTTTGATTTTGCCAGTCCAAATGCTTATTTAAGTCATAAAGTTATTAAAAAAATTAAAGAAAGTTCCGAGGTAGAAGTTAACTACATTCCTGTATTGCTTGGAGGAATTTTTAAAGCAACAAATAACAAACCGCCTATGGAGCAATTTTTTGGCGTAAAAAATAAAAACGAGTATCAAAACTTAGAAATGCAGAGATTTATCGAAAGGCATGAATTGAATGATTTTAAAATGAATCCCCATTTTCCAGTCATAAGCCTTCAAATTATCCGCGGAGCTATTGCAGCCGAGATGGATGGTTACTTAGAGGACTACATTGAAAAAGTTTTAGTTCACATGTGGGAAGAGCCAAAAAAAATGGATGACCCTGAAGTCATAAAGGCTGCTTACGAAGAATCGGGTTTTGATGGTGAAAAATTAATGACCCAAATGCAAGATCCAGAAGTAAAGGCTAAATTGATATCAAATACTGAGGCAGCTGTTGAAAGAGGGGTATTTGGTATTCCTACTTTTTTTGTTGATGATGAGATGTTTTTTGGCAAAGACACTCTCTGGCAAATTCAAGAGCTCCTTTCAAAATAATTCCTTAATTTTCAAATCTTTTTTTCAAGCTGAAACTTAAAACACTCCAAAGAATAAAAGCTAAGATGAAGAAATAAAACGAGATGTAATCTTCCATTAGATTAATTTCAAATAAAATTCCTACTAAACTTAAAAATACACTTATAAAGGTTATTATCAAAAGACTTTGACCTTTTGAATAGCCATTATCTAAAAAGAAATGGTGAATATGTTCTCTGTCCGATCTGTATAGAGACACCCCGAGAAGAATTCTTTTAAACATGACTCTTAGTGCATTTAAAAGAACTAAAGCTACGAGCCAGGGAGCAGTCATTGGGCTAATCCACTCAGATTCCGCAGCACTTATCAAAAACCAGGCTAAAGTATAGCCAATCGCCATAGAACCATGATCTCCAATGAAAACTCTATTTTCTTTTCCAAAAAAACTTAAATTCATCATTAGATATGGTAGAAAAGCTAATAAAAATATTGAGAAGAAAATACCATTTCCACCGCTAAAATAAAATATGGCAGAAGATGTAATTAAAACTTGAGTTGAAAAAAGTCCATCCAACCCATCAATCCAGTTGAAAGCATTTGCTACTCCTACCACACAAAAAATTGTAAAAGTTACACTNATAAAGTNATTTAACTTTATTTCTCCAAAGCCAAAAAGATTCCCNAGTGAAGTAATACTTAAATCAGAAATTCCAATTACTATTCCCGAACATAAAATCAGAGTCATGAATCTAAACCAAATTGGAAGCTCCAAAATGTCATCAAAAAATGAAACAGCAGCAACAACTAACCCAGTTAATCCAAATAATAANCCCNATTTGATATCCAGAGTAAANGGTAAAATTTTTAAAANTTCCTTTTCAAAAAAGATTTCTAAANATTGCGAGTAACTAATTATAAAATAAAGGCTTCCAATGATTACCAAAGAAAACATGATTGATATTCCCCCTGAAAGAGGAACCAACATTCTATGCTTCTTTTTTTTGCCATCAGGAATATCTACTATTTTTAATCTTTTTAAAATTATTCTAAATANAAAATGANTGATTANGCTGACGAAAAATAAAAATGAAAATGTTGCCAAATAGAATGGCTGAAATATTTCTGGCATTTTGAAAGGTATTTAAGCGATTAATTTAAAAAACTATCATCTTTTTCAAGCATCAAGTCATAGAGAGGCTGAAAACTAGCCCACATTGCCATCTCAGTACCAACTTGTGTTTTTGTAAGTTTAGCAACATCATCAGAAATTCGTTCCATCTGTCCAGCAGCTTCAGCTAAAAGTTGAGATTGACAACATCTATCCATTGATAAAAATGCCCACAAAGCTGCATCTACTGATTCTCCCGTTGTTAGTAGGCCATGATTTTTTAAGATAGCAGCTCTTTTGTTTCCAAGAGCTTCTGCAATTCTATCGCCTTCGTCAGTTTCTAAAACAACCCCAGTGTAGTCATCGAATAAAACATGATCATCATAAAAGGCACAAGAGTCTTGCGTAATAGGCTCCAAAAGTCTGCCTAAAGTAGAAAATGATTTTCCGTACATTGAATGAGAATGAGCAGCAGCATTTACATCTGATCTTGCCTCGTGAAGTCTTGAGTGAATAGCAAAAGCAGCAGTATTTANCATCTTATCTTCACCTTGCACAATATTTCCCTCTCTATCTACTAAAATCAAATCAGATATACATATCTGACCAAAATGCATTCCAAAAGGGTTNACCCAAAAGTAGTGAGGGTACTCNGGATCTCTTAGAGTGATATGTCCTGCAATACCTTCNTCATAACCAAAATGCGAAAACATCCTAAACCCTGCAGCAAGTCTTTCTAATTGATGTCTTCTAATTTCTTCCATAGTTTTGCATTCAACNGGAACAATGGAACCTTTGGTTTTTTGNGGTAGTTTTCCTAAAGAAGTGTCGATAGGTAATTTTATTTCTTTTTCATCTGACATTTCATTTTCTCCTTAAAATTCTTCGATATTCTAACTTAATATTTTGTACAATTTAATTNTCATTTTAATAAAATAAGTATGCCCAAGAAAAGAAAAGGTTTCAGAATAGAAAAAGATAGCTTGGGAGAAGTTTATGTTTCCAATTCTGCTTTATACGGAGCGCAAACTCAAAGAGCTCTAGATAATTTCCCAATCAGCGGAATCAAAATGGATTTTCCTTTTACCAATTCATTTATCGATTCAATGGGCTTTATTAAAGATGCTGCTGCAAGAGCAAATAAATCTCTTGGCTTATTATCTTCTAAAAAAGCCAATGCTATATCTAAGGCTGCAAAAGAGGTTTGGCAAGGCAAACACAATGATCAATTTCCAATAGATGTATTTCAAACTGGGTCTGGCACAAGCTCAAATATGAATGCAAATGAGGTCATTGCCAATCTAGCTAGTAAATTTGCTAAAACAGATATCGACCCCAATGACGATGTAAATATGAGTCAAAGCAGTAACGATGTCATTCCTACTGCAATAAAGGTGAGCGCCCATATGGATCTTACTAAAAAACTACTACCTTCATTAGATAAACTAATTCAAGTTACTGAAAAAAAAGGAAATTCTTTAAAAGGTTTGGTAAAGACTGGAAGAACTCATTTGATGGATGCAATGCCACTGGATTTTCATCAAGAACTTTCTGCCTGGGTTGCTCAATTAAAAAATTCAAAAAAAACGCTTTTGTTCTTAGAAACAAGGATGTTGGAGATGCCTTTAGGTGGGACGGCAGTCGGAACGGGTATTAATGCTCATCCAAGATTTGCAAAGTTATTTGCTCAAGAACTGAATAAGTTAAGCGGAGGAAAATGTAAGAATGTTCCAAGCGATAATTTTTTTCATGAATTAAGCGCACAAGATACCGCTGTTCAAGTTTCGGGAGAACTCAAAAATTTAGCAACCATTTTATTAAAAATCTCCAACGATCTTCGTTGGATGAACAGTGGTCCTTTGGCAGGCTTATCAGAAATTGAACTTCAAGCTCTACAACCTGGGAGTAGCATCATGCCAGGGAAAGTTAACCCAGTCATTCCAGAAGCGGTTGCAATGGTTGCTGCGGATGTTATTGGAAATGATGTTGCTATAAGTATTGGCGCACAATCAGGAAACTTTCAGCTTAATGTGATGTTGCCGGTTATTGCTTATAACCTCCTAAAAAGCATTAACATTTTGAGTGGTGGCATGAATGTTTTAGCTTCTAAAGCCATAAAAACTTTTAAAGTAAATCAAAAATCAATTCAAGCATCTTTGGATAAAAATCCTATCTTGGTTACAGCTTTAAACCCCATCATCGGCTATNCNAAAGCAGCNGCTATAGCAAAAAAAGCCTACAAGGAAGATAGAGCAATAATCGATGTTGCTCTGGAAGAAACAAACTTATCAAAAGCTAAATTACAAAAATTATTAAATCCAGCAAAATTAACCAAAGGCGGAATAAGTTGATGGAAAAACTGTTAGAAGGAAAATGTGAAGCTTGCAAAGCTGACGCTCCTTTAGTGACCCCTGAAGAGAGAAAAACATTGATGCCACAAATCCCTGGCTGGGATGTAATAGAGGTTGATGGCATAGAACAGCTTACTTGTGCTTTTGCCTTCAAAGATTATTTAGCTGGTTTAGATTTTTTAAAAAAAGTTGCGCACCTTGCAGAGGAAGAAGATCACCANCCCGAAATAGTTTTGGAATGGGGAAAAGTTACTGTTACATGGTGGTCTCATAAAATTAAAGGATTGCACAAGAATGACTTTATAGCNGCNGCTAAAACGGATGCTTTGTTTAGCGNATAANTATTCTAGAACCAATNGCAAAACCAATNAGTGTAATTGCTCCCATCAACANGAANGACTCNAGATAAAGGTTTANATCAAAAGCTGTNCCNACCAAAACCATACCNATGGGTTGNACAGGTACGATTAATAATGCCGANACTCCTCTAACAGAGCCTAGATTTTGTGANCCAAAAGCTTTNANAAANCAGGCNCTCATAAGAACCATTGCNCCACCNAATCCNAAACCAAAAACAAAACAAAAAANTGTGAAGACAAGATAATTATCNATCAAAGTCAAACCAAAGATTCCAATTGATTGCATTGCCATCATGATCATCACAGGAATATTTGGATTTAATCTATCCATGAGATAACCAAAGAAAACTTTACCAACCACACCACCTAGGGCTGCAAAAGAGTATGCGAAGACTGTCTGTTTTATAGGAAAACCCAAAATAGTCCAAGTCTCTAGAAAACCTTGATTTTCTGAATGCAAAGGCAAGTGAAGCAAAACTCCTCCCATTGCTAAAAACTGAAAAGCAAAAGCAAGAGAGATAATCCAAAAAATGCCATGCTTGAAAAAATCCTTTATTTCCATCAAATCTTGAGAAGAATCTAAGGCAGGTTGATCTGGAAGATTATCCTTGTGCTGACCAATCTCTTCAGGGGTATCGATTACGAGATATCTAACAGTAGGAATCAATAAAAAAATTACTATCAAGCCAAAAACCATATAAACGTTTCTCCAACCTATCATTTCAATAAGCGGATCTACTAAAATTGGCAAGACCACTCCAGAAAAAGATATGCCAATGGCAGCTATTCCTAAAGCCATACCGGCATTACTTTCAAACCAATTAGCAACTAATTTTGTAACAGAAAGATTTCCCAATGCAGGTCCACCAATAGCAAGCGACGTGGCATAAATTAACAGTAGGCTAAAGCTGCTTTGAACAAAGGAAATGGAAAATAACCCAAGACT
>NZFZ01000016.1 GCA_002689405.1 Gammaproteobacteria bacterium
TATATTTTGATGATGAAGGCAAATAAGAAATAGTTTCCAAAAGATTTTTAGTGTCTTCAATGCCTCTTCTGGATGCCGCATCAACCTCAATAAAATCAATTGCAGCTCCTTCGTTTATTGATGTACATGATTCACAAGCATTGCAAGGTTCTGAGTTATCTATTAAATCAGAACAGTTAAGTGCTTTTGCTAAGATTCTGGCAATAGATGTTTTTCCAATACCTCTGGTTCCTGTAAATAAATATGCATGGTGAATATTTTGTGAAGAAACCGAATTTTTTAAAGCTGCAATGGCATGATCTTGACCAACAACTTCTGAAAATTTAGATGGCCTCCATTTTCTTGCTAAAACTAAATAACTCATTATTTAAATAATTGATTTATTTGATCAAATTCAAAACCTCTTTGTAAAAGAAATTTTTTTGCACGAGAAATATCTTCTTCATTAAAATCGTTATCAACAATAAATTTTTTACTAAACTCTTTTTTAATAATTTCCATCCAGTTTATTTCATCAGAATACACTATCTTGTAAATGAGGTTTTCACTTATTCCTCTGGATTTAAGCTCATAAGAAATTTTTTCAGGACCAAATCCTTTTACGCTTCTTGACCGAGTATAGGATTCAGCAAATCTCTCATCTGACTGCAGATTTTCTTCTTTTAACTTTGTTAACTCTTCAAAAAGCTTTTCTTCTGAATCCACCCTATCCTTTAATTTATTGATTAATTCTTTAAAGGAATGTTCTCTCCTGGACAAGAGATCTAGTATTTTAACTCTAATCTTATCTTCAGTAATGAATGTTTTTTTAAATCCCAAGGGCCTTATAAACCAATTTTTCTACCTTATTATTTATCCTTGGACTNCCCAAAACCTGTGACATATTCACAAAAACCAAATCGTTTTCAGGATCTACCCAAAATAAAGTTCTAGCAGCGCCTCCCCAAAAATANGAATTATCTCCTCTTTTCATTCTCATTTTTTTTGAATTTAGAGCAACTCCAACAGTAACTCCAAANCCAAAAGCATCGAACTTNTANGGTTTAGCTTTTTTTTCTACTTGATTNGAAGTCATTATTTCCACAGTTTCTGGANTTAAAATNCTNTTTCCNTTAAAAGAACCTTTGTTNAAAAGCATTGTTGCAAATTTNAGATAATCNTTAGCAGTAGATACCAATCCAGATCCNCCATCTTCTATNGANGCNCNCTGAAAAAAGAAACTNTCTTCTTTNGGATCAAGAAGTATTAATTTATTTTTTTGGCNTGCTATTGNATCTGGAANATCTACNCCATATTCTTTNAAACCTTTTTTGTGAGCATATAAATCAATCATNCTNGNTTGCTTNGAACTAGGAACCTCAAAAAATGTATCCTTCATTTCTAAAGGGTCAAAAATATTTTTCTTAAGAAAATCTCCAAAAGATTGATTGGATGCCCTTTCAATNANACATCCNAGAATGTCCATNCCTATAGAATAAGTCCATTTTTCTCCTGGNTGATGNACCAGAGGTAATGNAGCGACCTTCTCAGAAAAAGTACAAATATCTGGGTAACTTTTTTTGGCAGGTCTTTCTAACGAAACGTTATCCAANAAGTAATAGGGATAAATTTTTTCTTGNTCATAAATTTCTTTTATTTTTCCTTTNTCAATGAATGAGTAAGTTAAACCAGAAGAATGAGTTGCTAAATCCAACAANGTTATAGATCTNTCTAGATTTTCTAATTGTTTGGTTTTTTTATTAAAAACTTTNGTATTTTTGAANTCAGGNATATATTTNTCTACAGGATCTGAAAGAGATACTTTTCCNTGNTCAACTAAAACCATCAANGCAGCNCCNGTTATNGGCTTTGTCATNGAGTAAATTCTAAAAAGAGAATCTTNATTCAAAGGAANTTGTTCTTCAATATCAGAAAAACCTCTTGNNTCAGAAAAAATNATTTNTCCNTTTTGATAAATNAAAGTTACAAANCCAGGATANTTGCCTTTATTNATNTCTTTATTTAAATATTTNGTGTATCCGGAGAAGTCNTAATCTGCNGAAAAACTAAAAATTGAGAAAAATAAAAGACTTAAGTAAAAATATTTTTTCAAAGTTGAACCTCANTTAATCGATGGTGTAAGTATTAAATAATAAACTATTTGNAGAGTAATTTTCATATTCTTCACAAGCATTATCNAGTCCATTNTTCTTTATAAGANNAAGATNATTCATGACNAANTTTGTTTCNAANTAAATCAANAAATTAAAATCTATNATGTTGAAATCAGGANTAAGAACTACTTGATTATAGGGTTTNTCCANAAANNTAGAATTTCTNNTTATCTCAGANATNAANTAATNCAAATCAAATCCATCTTTTANTTNACAAAATCCTACATAAGTNTGATCACCATCTAAAAAATCANAATTNTTCGTAANTTTAGTTTCATAAAATGTCTGTTTTTGNGTATCACAGATAATTATTTCATCTTTNCTACTCAACCAATTTTTGTGAATTTCAGAGTTTTNTGCGAACTCATAAAANGCTTTCTTTTCCAATTCATTTTCAAAAATATCNANCCAAGAAAAATCATATTTTTTTTGCTTNAAAGATGGATCNAAGTATTTAGTTTCTTTNTAAAGNCCNTGTTGATCNTNNAGATTTTTTAAGAATCCTAAATAAGATATTAATTCATTATTTANATCTTGAGCTTTAAAACCNTCCTTATAANNACACCAAGAAAATTCATAAANTTTTTTNTCTTGCNTTGAAATATTTTCATTTTGTTGAGAACANCCANAAAGNANTAATAAAAACAAACAAAAAACTACTATCGGCTTCATGAAATATTTANAGAAAAATCTATAGATTCAATATTTTTTGTAAGNTCTCCTANNGAAATNTAATGGATAGGAAGNTNTTTATATTTTTTAATGTCTTCAGGCTTCTTTATTCCTGAAACTTCAATCAAACATTTATTGTCAATTAGAGAAATTGCCTTTTTTATTTCGCTAAGATTTAAATTATCCAGCAATAAAATATCNGGTTTGCTNTTCAATGCTGCTTTNATTTGAGAAAGNTTTTCGATCTCAATCTCTAANAAATCNCCCTTTTTTAAAAATTTAATNTTTTTTATTTTTTTNATNCCNCCAAAAGCTTTTAGGTGNTTATCTTTAAGCATAATTGCATCNAAAAGGCCGAATCTATGATTTTTNGCTCCTCCAATAAAGGTTGAATACTTTTGTTCGTATCTNAGTCCNGGAANAGTNTTTCTGGTATCTAATANTTCNATATTGCTNTTTNTAAGGAGTTTTGAANATTTATTTGTTTTNGTAGATATTCCAGACATCATTTGTAAAAAATTTAAAGCTGTNCTNTCTCCTGAAAGAATTGATTGNNAGCTAGCATTNATTTCNGCAATTNTATTATCTTTTTTAAAAGCCNCTCCTTCAGTTGACNNTCCATTTTATTTTTGCTTTNTTATCAATTTGCTTGAAGGATTCTTCGAACCATAGACTNCCNCTTAAAATTCCATTTTCCCTAGANATNAGNGANGCNTTTANAANATTNTTTGGATTGATNTTTTTTGCTTTTAAAGAAAGATCATTTTTATAACCATCTTCAAGTAAAGCTCTCTTTACACTATCACTGACTATGCTTTTTTTTAATTTCAATTTATTTAAAGTTGACCATGCGATTAAGAGAAATCTGGGCTTTTTTTATAATTTCGTTATCTACATTAATTTCGTCTCCTTGGTTGGAAACCGCATCAAATAAATTTTCAAGAGAGTTCATGCCCATCCAAGGACATCTTGAACAGCTATTACATGTAGCTCCATCTCCTGCGGTTGGAGCTTCAAAAAATTCTTTATCTGGATTATTTTTCATTAATTGATAGAAAATTCCTTTGTCTGTTGCGACTATAAATTTCTGAGAAGAAGAATTGTTGGCATATTCTATTATTTGAGAAGTTGAGCCAACACAATCTGCTAAATCTATCACGTCATGAGGTGACTCGGGGTGAACCAAAACCTCTGCATCTTGGTGCAGTTTCATAAGAGATTTGAGACCTTCATATTTAAATTCTTCATGAACAACACAAGCTCCATCCCATAAAACCATGTCAGCTTTGGTTTTTTGTTGAATATATCTTCCTAAATGTTTATCTGGACCCCAAATAATTTTTTTTCCTTCGGAATCGAGATAATCGACTACATCTAAAGCAATGCTAGAAGTAACAACCCAGTCTGAAATAGCTTTAACTTCAGCTGAGGTATTTGCATAAACGACTATTTCTCTATCAGGAAAGTCTTCACAAAATTTCTTAAATTCATTCGCAGGACATCCCAAGTCTAAAGAGCAAGTTGCCTCTAAAGTAGGCATATAAACTCTTTTTTCTGGACTTAAGATTTTGGCAGTCTCTCCCATGAACTTTACACCTGAGACTACTAGAGTATTTGATTTGGATTCTTTTCCAAACTTAGCCATTTGTAAAGAATCAGAAACGCAGCCATTGAGTTCTTCGGTAATTTTTTGAATTTTTGTATCTGTGTAGTAGTGAGAAATAAGGGATATATTTTTCTCTAAAACTTTATCTTTAATTTTTTCTACTAATTCAATTTCTTTTAGAGTAATTTTATCTTCGGCATAAAGCTTTCTTTTATGCGAAGCCAATAAATTCTCAGGAATTAGTTCAATAGAAGAAGATTTCATAAGTTTTAAAAAATATATTGTGAATTCTAATGAATATAAGCAATATATTGAAATAATAATGATTACTGAACTAGAAAATAGTTTCTTATATTTTTGTCAAACTGATGAAGAAGAAAACTATTTCAAAAATGCTCTAATTTACTTATGTAAAAATGATGAAGAAGGTTCGTTTGGAATTATTATAAATAAGAAGGTAAAAATTAATTTAAAAGATTTTGCCTTACAACCCGACAAAGAGCTAGAAGCGATTCTGAATGACGATAAAGTATTTTTGGGAGGTCCTGTTACCCCTTTTTCACCATTTGTACTTCATAGTTTAGAAAAAAAATATGATGAAACTCATGCAATTACTTCTGAAATTGGAGTGTCATCAAAACCAGATATAATCCAATCAATTCTTAATAAAAATTTTCCTGATAAATTTATAGTTTCGTTTGGATATACAGGCTGGAGTTCTGGTCAACTTGAAAAAGAAATCCAACAAGGTTCTTGGGTAATAATTCCTGCTAATGAGCAAATAATCTTTTCAACTAAGAGTGATAAAAAGATTGAAGAGGCAAGTAAACTTGCTGGCTTTAATCTTAATTTAGTAAGTAGTAATTATGGCAAGGCTTAGAAATTATCCAATACTGTTATTTCTGTCGTTAATTNTTTTGAGCGCTGAAGCTATATCAGAAAACAAGTATGTCGCATCAAATTCGTCTTTCGAAGTAATCCCTGAAAGAAATGTTATTTCTAAAGAAAGTGAAATCTTCTTAGTTGTAAGATTCAATTTAGATAAAGATTGGCATACCTATTGGATCAATCCTGGAGATTCAGGGGATCCTGCATCTTTCAATTGGGACCTTCCTGAAGGATTTAATATTTCTCAGCCAATTTGGCCTACTCCGGAACTGATACCTTATCCTCCTCTAACTACTTTTGGTTATACAAATGAGTTAAAGCTTCTCTTCAAACTGTCTCTTCCCATGCAATTTGATCCAATAAATAAATTTTCTGTGGCATCAAAATGGTTAGTTTGTGCAGATGTTTGTATACCTCAAGAAGGAAAAGTGAACTTTGTACTTTCCAAAGGAAGCAGTAATGATTTTTCAATTCAAAACATTTTAATCAGCGAAGTTAGATCGAGTATTCCGAAAACGTTAAAGCAAAAAGTAAGCTCTAAAATNGAAAGNGGAATACTTACCCTAAATCTTAGTGATATTGGTTCTGATATAAAAGATGCTTATTTCTTTCCCTTTGANGAAAATGTAATTGATTACTCATTCAATCAAAAATTAGAAAAAAACTTTGACGAAATTAAGCTAAATATCAATCTTCTTGAAAGGAATAAAGCTGAAAATTTGTCAGGTGGTGTTTTAAAAACAAATATGGGTGATTATGAAATTGAATTAGCTTCTGAAGTTATCGCTACTGAATCAACTTTAAATCCAGAATTCATCTCTCTTTCAGCTGCAATTTTATTTTCTTTGATTGGTGGTCTTTTACTAAATTTAATGCCATGCGTTTTTCCTGTAATCTCTTTAAAAATTCTAAATTTTATCAATCACTCTGAAAATAAAGCCCAAACTTCATTACATGGTTTTGCTTTTTCGTCCGGATCAATTTTAATGTTCGTTTTAATTGGCCTTTCTGTAGTCCTTTTAAAAGGATTAGGCATGGATGTTGGATGGGGATATCAACTCCAGTCGCCTCTGGTTGTAAGTTTGTTGATTTTCCTCTTCATTTTCTTAGCTGGATTCTTTTTATTGAATGTTAATTTCTTAAATTCTTTACTCAGTATAGGTTCCTCTGGAATTAGCACTCCTAGCTATATGAATTCTTTTGGTACAGGCTTTCTAGCAGTAATTGTTGCTACCCCTTGTACTGCACCATTTATGGGCTCTGCGCTAGGTTTTGCTATCCTCCAGCCGGGCTTTTCATCTTTTTTAATTTTTCTTTCTTTGGGCATTGGATTTGCTTTGCCATATATTCTTTTGTCAATTTTTCCAAGTATGCTGTCCTTACTTCCAAGACCTGGAACTTGGATGGAAACTTTTAAGCAGTTTATGGCCTTTCCTATGATTCTTACTGCTTTGTGGTTGGTATGGGTCTTAAGTAGCCAGATTGATTCTTTTCAGCTTGTCTTAGTACTTTTAGGGATTTCTTTAATTGTATTTTTTTATTGGTTAAACCAACTCAAAATATCTTCCAGGATAGGATTAAAATTTAGAAATGTTATTTACCTAGCAGTCATAGTTTCCTTATTCTTTACATTACCAATACAAAAAGCTTCTCTTCAGCAAGATAATAATATTTTTAGTGATGAAGAGTTGGCTAAGAGGTTAGCAAAAGGTCCGGTTTTTTTAAATTTTACAGCTGATTGGTGCATTACTTGTAAAGTAAATGAAAGAGTTGCTCTAAAGACTGAAGAAACTCTAAAATTTTTTGAGAAAAAAAATATCTTTTACTTGGAGGCAGATTGGACAAATAAAAACGAATTAATTGCAAAAAAACTTGCTAGTTTTGGGAGATCAAGCATTCCGCTTTATGTTTATTATCCAGATGATAAAAGCGTACCTATTATTTTGCCGGAAATCTTAACCGAATCGGTAATTCAAGATTACTTAAATTAATTTAGGCGACTATATATTCCTGCCANTCGGTTTCTATTTTTTTTATTCCTATAGATTCTTGACCTTTTATAAGATCTCTCAAAGAAGGAGTTTTTACTTCTGGAGAAGGATCAATTATTTTATCTGCTTTTGATAAATTACAAGATTTACANCAGGTTGTTACATTTAACCAATTAGTTTCTCCGCCCTTACTTTTTGGAATTATATGATCAATAGTTAAATCTTTTTTTTCGAAAACATTTTTGCAGTATTGGCAAGTAAACATATCTCTCAAAAATACATTAGATCTCGAAAACTTAACTTTTTTTGAAAACTTGTAATACTTTCTTAGCATGACAATACTAGGTACTTTGAAAGATTGCGATGGCGATCTTACTTCCCAATTATCATGCTCTTTAATAACAATAACGTTTCTAGTAAATACTAATTTGACAGCAGTTTTCCAATCTACTGCCGATAAAGGAAAATAACTCAGAGGTTTCCCGTTTCCATTTAGTATCAAACAATCGCTAGACATNGATTAATCATACAAGAATTTTTAAAAATTATTAATTCCATAAAATAAATAATTTAATGCTAGAATGGCTCGCCATGGAGTTCCTAGGAAGCCACATTCTCTCCATAGATCAGTTTGAAAGAACTGACATAGAAAAAATATTTACAACCTCTGACGCTCTAGTTCCTTACGCAAAAAGAGAAAGCATTACTCGTGTGCTTCAAGGTGCAATTCTTTCAAATATGTTTTTTGAACCCAGTACAAGAACCAGAATAAGCTTTGGTAGTGCATTTAATATTTTAGGCGGAGAAGTTAGAGAGACTACAGGAATAGAAGCAACTTCACTAGCTAAAGGCGAATCCCTTTATGATACCTCAAGAGTTTTAAGTGGCTACAGCGACATAATTGTCATGCGTCATCATGAGGCGGGGTCAGTTGATGAATTTGCAGAAGCTTCACGGGTTCCTGTCATAAATGGAGGCGATGGTGACAATGAGCATCCTAGTCAGGCTTTATTGGACCTTTACACAATAAAAAAAGAGCTAGAATCAAAGAATAAATCAATTGATGGTTTGAGAATTGCTCTGATAGGTGATCTAAAATACGGAAGAGCTGTACATTCTTTATGCAAGGTTCTCTGCCTATATAAANATGTAACCATNAACTTAATNTCTCCTAAAAAGTTAAAACTTCCATCCTCTATNAAAGAAACTTTTNAAGAATCGTCTGTAANTTTTTTTGAAACAGATGACATCACAAAAGGNATTTCTGANGTGGATATTATTTATATGACTCGAATTCAAGAGGAAAGGTTTTCTAGTAAATCTGAGTCTGGAAAGTACAAAGGACTCATGTCTTTAAACCAAGAAATTTATACAAAAAACTGTGAACCNAATACNATNATNATGCATCCTCTTCCCCGCGATTCTCGTCCAGACGCAAACGAATTAGATCCTGATCTCAATCAAAATCCTAATCTGGCTATTTACAGACAAACCGACAATGGTCTTTTAATTAGAATGGCGCTTTTTTCTCTCGTCTTGGGAGTTCAAAACAAAATAGAAGAATCTACTGCCAATGTAGCTTGGTTTTCCAATAAATAAGTTTTAATTAACCGCTAAAATATCTTGTAAGTTGGTCGTATATCGAGGAGATTGTAATTCTCTTTTCATTGACCATTCTTTTTTAATTCCTTGTGCAAGAAAACTCACAGGTCCTAAATTACTTTGATTAATCTGATCGACTAAGCTCATCATCTTGAAGTCTCTGGTATTTCTATCTTTTTGTTTAAACAAGTCTAGTTGATATACAGTTTCATCAAAAAAATCACTCAACATAATGCCAGCTTTATTGTAGTTAAAGTCTTTTCGATATAAGTCCTTTAGTAGAAGTTTTGCAGACTTAATCAAGTCTCTTGTATCGTTAGTTGGATATAAAAGAGAAGTTGATCTAATTTCTCTATGCTGGATATCTTGTTTTCTAAAAGGGTTGGTTCTAATGAAGACAGAAATGATCTTACAAGCCTTTCCTTCTTTTCTTAGTTTTTCAGCTGCTCGGGCTGCATAATCACTGACTGCTTCCTCTAAAAAATCTAATTCTGTGACGCGTTTGCCAAAAGTCCGACTGACTACTATTTGTTTTTTTGGTGCAGGCGCATTATCCAAGGGAATACAAGTCTCTCCTCTTAACTCTCTAATAGTATTAACCAACATAATGCTAAATTGTTTTCGTACCTGTCCTATATCCATTTGGCTTAAGCTAAATGCGGTTGAAACTCTTTGGGAAAGAAGGTGCTTATTCAATCTCCGCCCTACTCCCCATATTTCATTTACCGGCATTAGCTTCATGAGTTTTGTTCTTTTATGTAATGCAGTGACGTCTAGCACTCCTTGAGTAGTTGGATAACGCTTAGCGCCATAACTTGCAACCTTGGCTAAGGTCTTTGTGGGACCTATACCGACACGAACTGGCATCCCGGTATACTGCATAATTTTTTTTTGACAGACTCTACCGAACTCTTCTAAGTCCATGCAATTAGCTATACCGGTTAAATCAAGAAATGCTTCATCAATACTATAAATTTCTACTTTAGGAGCAAGCTCTTCTAAAATACTCATAATTCGAGACGAAATATCGCCATACAGTTCATAATTNGATGAGAATGCAATNCCNCCTTTTTGCTTGAATGTCTTTTCGATTTTAAACCAAGGATCGCACATCTTGATTCCAAGACTTTTTGCTTCCTTAGTTAAAGCAACGACGCAGCCATCATTATTTGATAAAACAACTACTGGTTTTGTTCTAAGATCTGGCCTAAAAACTCTTTCGCATGAAGCGTAAAAACTATTGCAGTCTACTAAAGCAAACATCTTAAAACTGATTTATTGCCGCAGTAACAACTCCCATTATGTCTAGTTCTTCTCCGTTCTTTAAAAAAATTGGCGGATATTTAATGTTCTCTGATAGTAAACCCACCTTGGGTGTCAATTGAAGACGCTTACAAGCATAAGCNCCATCGATGGAAGCGATAACGATNTCACCATGTTTGGGCTCCAAACTTCTATCGACTATAAGTATTGCGCCATTATTGATTCCTGCATTTAACATGGAATCTCCATTTGCCCTCACGAGATAAGTAGCAGCTGGAGTTTTTACTAGGAGTTGATGTAAATCAATTGATTTCTCTATGTAGTCGTCTGCAGGACTTGGCCAGCCTACTTGAACGTATTCAGAAAATAAAGGTGTTTCTAAGTTTCTGTCGGAGTCCGCAATCTGCCCTAAATGTTTTAAATTCATAAATATTAAGGTTGAATAATTAATACTGTATATATATACAGTATATTTGCATTAGGAGAAAATGCAACCGGAATTTTATTAGATAATTTTAGCTACCTTGACTGCGAAAGCCGAGCCACCGCCTACTATTTTGGTCCAAAGATTAATAAAGATACCTGGGGTTAAATTCTTCTTTTCAGCCGATTCAAGTTTGTGATCAATTTCATCATCCTGACATGACTGCAAAAGNTCTATGAGCTCTTGATTGGGAATTGGCTGAGCTCGAAGATATTTGAGTTGTTCTTCGTAGTGCTCTTCTACAAAAGCTTCAACAGCTTCGATAGTAGCAAAGACAATTTTTGGACCAAATAGTGTAGGAAGGAAGCCGAGTAAAAAGCCTGCAACTTTCCACAACCAAACTAATTTACTTCTGTCTTTTTTTGGAAGCACTCCCTCAATCTTTTGAAGGTGAGATTCTTCAGTTGCTAAATGCCTTTTGGAAAAACTTACTAATTCAGGATCCTTAGCAATTTTAAGAATTCCTTTATAAATATAAACAGCTCCTACCTCCCCAGCATGATCTGATCTCAAAAAGGCTTTAAGTAGATTATCCATTAGAGAAAAATACCTACAAACTTAGTTATAAAAAAATATCTTTTAAGCAACTTTAGTTTTTTTATATTCTCTGTAATTATTAACTATTCCAATATAGTTGATATAAGCCCAGATTGGCATGAAAGCTAATATCCACCAAAGTTCAGTAACAATTAATATATAAACTCCTGGAATAAAACCAATAGTACCAACAATGAAACCATAAAAACGAGTTTTAGCTTTAAGACTAGTAAGTAAGTAAACACAGATGAATGCAAAAATTTGATCAAAAATTTGTGCAGAATTGAAAAGATTAAATTCAAACATTTTTTACCTCAGAAACTTGGTAGACACGCCCGGATTCGAACCGGGGACCCCTACCATGTCAAGGTAGTACTCTAACCAACTGAGCTACGTGTCTAAATTCGGGACGAATTCTAACACAGTCGCATTGATACAATACCTTGGTTTACCATTTGGACCGTCGTTAAATACATGTCCTAAATGAATGCCTGATGATTTAGACCTTATCTCTACTCTGATCATGCCATAACTGTAATCCATGTGTTCGGTTACAGAATCTTCTATAGCCTCAGTAAAAGAAAGCCATCCTGTTTTAGAATTAAATCTGTATTTAGTACTAAAAAGCGGAGCTCCGCTCAATTTATCTATAAAAACTCCATCTGGTGTATTTTTAAATAATTCGTATTCTTTACAATATGTGGGATCTGTACCTTGATTAAAAGCAACGTCATAAGCTTCTGTTTTACCTAGCTTGAACTTTCCAAGAGATTTATAAAATTTTTCACTCGATAAATAGCCCTGATGTGACCAAACTTCTTTACCATTCTCTAAAAAATAAATTGTTGGTGTTGCCCAGGTAGGTGTATTTAACTTGAGTTCATCAAGTTCATCTGATTTTCTAAAGGATATTTCTAAGGAGCCTCGGTAGTCATTTAGAACGTCTTGTCTTAATTTATAACAATAGGGACAGCCTTCTGCCTCAAGAATAAGTATTTTTTTTCCTANTACTAAATTCTTATTGTNTGTAAATTTTTCTAGCTTTTGTGAGAAGACAACTCCAGTTGAATAATCTGGACAATATCCATTTGGATTCTTTTTTAAATAATCTTGATGATAATTTTCAGCCAAATAGAANTTTGTGAAATTTTTTATCTCAGTTTTGATTGATCCATATCCTGCTTTGGTTAAAAGATCTTGATATTCTTTTTTTATCTTATTAGAAAGGAAGTTTTCCTNGTCTGTAGAAGTCAAAATTAAGGANCGATACTGAACACCAATATCATTTCCTTGGCGATTTTCTTGAGTAGGATCATGCAATTCAAAAAAAGTCTTNAAAAGATTTTCTAAACTGGTTTTGTTGCTGTTGTAAGTNACTTTTACAACTTCAGCATAATTATTAGGATTAAATCTGTTTTCTCTTTTGATAATTTCTTTATAACTGGGTTTTATATTTTTTCCATCCGCATAACCGGATTGAACATCTATAACTCCANAAGTTTCTTGGAACTTCTTTTCAACACTCCAAAAACAACCGGCGCCGAAAATAATTGTTTTTAAATGACTAGTGGAATTATCTAAATCTGCTGTAAAACTCCATGCACAATGGAAGAAAAGAAAAAAAATAAAATTTAAGTTTTTATATATTTTGTACATATCTAATATGTTGAATAATTTGGTCTGCTTCTTTTTCAACAGAAAAATTTTCTGAAATATATTTTGCAGCATTTTCACCCATGCTTTTAGTTTTAGAACTATTTTCTATTAATGTATTTAATCTTTCTGANGTTTGAAGAACATCATTTGTTTTTACTACATATCCATCAATACCATCTCTGACCAACTCATCCCAAANACCTTCTGAGCTGGTAAGTACAGCAGCGCCAGATGCCATACCTTCTAATGGGGTGAGACCGTATCCCTCATTTCTACTCAAAGCCGCAACNACTGACATGCCTTGAAATAATTTAGGNAAATCTTCAAAAGGCTTCTTACCAAGAAATAATATTCTATCTTCCAANTTTGCATCAGTTATTTTCCTTAACATATTATTTTTATAAGTCTGATCCTCTATCTGAATTTCTCCACAAATTATTACAGTAGCTTTTGGGTGTTTTGGTAAAACCTTTAAAGCTGCATCAACCAAAATATCTATACCTTTTGAATATCTAACTCTNCCAAAAATTCCTATTCCTATAGACCCTGGAAAACCCAAGGCTTGCCAAGCTTTATCTTTATCTTCAGGCAAAGAGAATCTATTTAGATCTATACCATGAGAAATGATTTTATCAGGCTCCTTGATTAGATAGTTTCCTGCCTTCCTGGACGTTGAAACGACGCTATCCATTTTAGACATCAGCCATTTAGTAAATTTGGTATGGTTTCTTTGAGCAGACGAAGAAAAAATAATTTTAATTTTTGAACGAAAAATATACTTTGCAATCAGCCCTTGAATCATTTCATTGTTCTTTCTAGTATAAAAAACTCTTAACTTACCATTGGGTAATTTTTTTCGAGTGAGCATAAGGAATTGTAAATAATTTAAAGTCTTAAAATGCTTAGGAATAAATCTTGANCCCAAAACAGCTAGATTCATTTCTTTTTCTTGATAATCTAATAATTGAATCGTAATGGAAGTTCCTCCAGAAAAATTCCTTCCAGAATTTCCAATTATCAGTTCTATGTTCTCGAGATTAAGCACTTGAAAATACTATTAATAATTTTTTTTAATTTTATCTTACAATTAGTTTTTTAAGATACTTTATAGGATATGAGATTAATAATTAGCCTACTTTCATTTCTGATAGTTTTTATTTTATATTTTTATATTTACGAAAAAAATTTTAATAAAAAAAAGGATCAAGAAGTTCTAGAAATCAGGCAAGATAAAATAGAATTGCAAAATAAATTAACCGATTTAACTTCTTTAAGTACCAGAATATCAAAAAAAAATATTTACTTGGATTTGGGGCAATTTAATACAAACGAAATTGAAATTTCTGAAATCAACGGTCCTGCTTTTAAAAAAGTAAACAACTTTGAAGAATCATTTGTGGATATTATTCCAGGTGATATTTTAAATATAAATCTTTTTGGAAACATTTTTCAGGAAGAAATTAAATCAGTAGAAAAATCTTCAAAAAACAAAATTGTAAAAACTTATTCACAAGCAGAAGAAAATGAATCCTTTGTTGTAATTGGAGAAGAATTTGCGTTTGGTAAATTTCATATCAATGAAAAAGTTTTTCTTTTAAAAAAGGATTCTAAAATGACCTACTTGGTAAATACTGCCGAAGCAGATCTGGTAATACCTCAATTTAGCGAAGAAGACTATTCAACCAGACAAGAATAACCATCTAATCTGGAATACCGTCTAAATTAGAATCAACCGAAGAAGATGGATCTAGTTTAAAGGCGTCGGTAGTATCTAAAACTCCATCATTATCATCATCATTATCCAATTTATTATCAATGCCATCGCCATCTGAATCGGTATTATTTAGTTTCCATATTCTTCCTAAATGATCTCGATATTGAACAACACCCATTATTGGACTCAGCCAAAAAATAGTATGCATTAGATAAGGGGTGTTACTGTAGGGACTATTATTATTATCCCAAATTGTAAAAACATATTTAACCGTATCGTAACTGCCATATGGCACGCTTATATTTTCACTTTTTATAAAATGATTGAAGTGAAACACATCGTTATAAAGTGGAGGATCTCCATAGTGTGCATTGCTGCAATCTCTTGCCAGATAATTACCTACGCTTTGAAATGAATCAAAGAAAACACATAAATTGTTATTGTTATAGAGGGTGTATTCATCTTGATTGGAAAACTTATATCCTGCCTCGTAGTCAGTTCGGTTTATATAGTATTTATTATCCTTTTCGTAAAAATGATAAGCCATCTTAGGGTTCCCATTTGATGAATTTTCCCATTTAAAACTTTTATAAATTTGACCGTTTATATCGACATCGGAAAACTCAGTAATTAGAAAGCTTCTTAAAGCTCCAGCATTAGAAAAAGTAGAAACTCCACCCGAGATCTTTGGAAAGAAGTTTTTTATGCTGATTTTATTTGAGGTGTTTGAATTGTCTATAGAGCTTGCTGGCAGAATACTAGAAAATCTTGTTCCTAAATTGTTATACCACTTGGTATTATCGCTGACATTTACTACTCCGCAAGCTAGGCCATTTTTACATGTCACATTAGGATTTGAAAAATAATCAGGCGAGATATCGTTGTAACTCATGACGGTTCCCCAATCGAAACTATCTGTAAAGTCACCATCGGTATTTCCATCGACGCGATGGCCATAGGCATAAGACTGCCCGGTTTCTCCAGGCCAGTGTCCTGAACCTAAATTGTGCCCTAATTCATGAGCAAAGACTTTGTCAGGAAAGCATGGATTGCATCCCGGTTCTGACCAATTGGGATCAACTGACCATGCTGATAAGTATCCATGAGCTGCATCCCAATCGGTTAAATTATCTATTGTTAAATCAATTGAAGCTGTGCCTCCAGTCTGACCTTTTGCTGAATCCCATCTTGAAATAAGAATAAAATAATCAGCTCCATACATGATTTGATCTTTTTTAATTTTTTCTCTTCCAAGAAGAGAAGAAAAAATTGTATTTCCTGATTGATTACTCACATCAACGTCATAAGGTAAAAGCTTTAGCAGATTAAACTTAACCTCTGACTCGCTTCTCCTAAAAGCATTATTTGCAGATTCAATTAGGTAGAGAATTCTAGTATTGATAGCATTTTCTGTGGAGTACTCAGATAACATATCAGGAGCGTAATAAACCAAAAGATCCACTTCATATAGAACATTAGAAATATTTATAACTAAATTTTTACTATCAGACAAAGTTCCATCACTTACTGAGACAGTCACTTCAAAAGTAGACTTAGTTTCATAATCTGGAGGATTTATAAAAGACAACTCTCCTGAACTAGAAATACTAAAATATGCTGAGTCGGTACCAGATAAAACAAAGCTTAAAGGATCACCATCAGCATCACTGGCAACTATATCTATAACATTGATTTGATTTTCTGGAATTGTTATCTCGGTTGATGATATTGAAATTATTGGAGCATCAGGCAAAGGTTGAACCGAGATATTTGCATATGTAGTAGAGCTTAATGAGCCTTGTTCAAGAGTATATGAAAAAGAATCACTGCCATTGAAATTTGCATTTGGCTGATAAACCAAAATATTCAAATTGTCCTTATTTATCGTCCCATTAGCTGGTTGTGTAAATGAAATATTAAAAGGTGATTGATTATCATAATCATCGTTTTCCAAAACATTTATATTGAAAATCTGATCTTCAAAGGAAGAAACTGAGTCAGAATTAGCTGTTATTGAAAAAGCTATGTTTGATTCTGATTGTCCAGATATCTCTGAAACGTAACTGATGAGATCAAGACTATATCTTGAATAAATATTTTCTTGATCATTATTGGATGCAACTATGACAAGATCATTAAAAAAAGTATTGGTAGCAAAATAGAACAAACCATGTGTAGCTGCTAAGTTGGGTTTGACTTGTATTAAAGGTATGAAAGCCTTATACATGTTTTTTACTTTCGTCTTAATTTCATTTTCCAAAGAAAGAGAAAATTTAAGATTTATATCGTCGACCAATGCATCTATGAAAGCTGAAGATTCTATATTTACCTCATTTTGAGAGCTTTGATAAATTGCTACCATTCGGTCTAAGATTACTTGAAAAATTTCACTACTATTTGTGCTAGAAGTACTTAAATTGTTGGCTAGTCTTGAAAGAGATAATGCAAAAGATGTTAATTGATTAGCTTTTTCATAAGCCTCAGCATACATAAATCCATTATTCAAACTGTCTACATGATCAGTAGTATTTACATTAAAGTTTTGATCCAAGCCTAAGAGTTCATTGATGGTCATTGATATTGGGTTGGTTAGTTTTTTTAGAGATTCTGAAAGAAAAAAATCTGCGGTCGTCAATGGCGAAATAATAAAATTCTGAGCAGTATTAGAAGATGCAAGTTCATCTATCTTNTGATTAATTAAAATNAAACCTTCTAANCTNTTGTTTGTATCTANATCNATNCCNCCNGANGNTTGAACTCTANAGTNAGNNAGNNTTGTTGNTANGCTAAATCTACCTTGTCCGTTGGAAGATGTCTTTGTTTCTCCAATATTTGAAAAATCGTTTGNAGTTTCGATCCAAACATCAGCATTTCTAATGTATCCATCAACTACCAGTCCATTAATTGATTTTGGTTGAGTCACGAAAGAACCTTCACTTGAAGGAGTAACAGAGCTATTCCCTCCCCCACAAGAGTAAAGGATCAAAGTGATTAGAAGTGTTTTTAAAAAACTTGAATCTAGCATGGCGCTAGCTTTTTTTAAGAATTCTTATTTGAAAACTGCAGGTTGCCGTCTTCCATTTTTCCAAATTTAACGTCAAACCAATCTTTTAGATAATCTTGATAGTTCACCCAAGGTTTTTTATTTCCTTGCTTAGCAAACTTATGAATGGACCTTTGAATATATCCAGAAGACCAGTCTTCAAGCCAATCTTTAGATTCCTCCACATCAGAAGGAATTTCAGGACAACATTTTTTGAAATTGTTTTTATCCATGTGTTTGATTAGACGACAAACATATTCACTGGTAATGTCTGCTTTCAAAGTCCAAGAGGCATTAATATAGCCAAAAGAATTTACAAAATTAGGTATGCCACTATACATCATGCTTTTGTATGTCATAGTATCTGAAACCTTAACCATCGAATCGTCAACTTTAACTTCTATTCCGCCAAAGTTTTCAAGAACAATTCCCGTTGCAGTAATAATGACATCGGTTTTTAAAACTTCTCCAGACTTAAGCTCAATACCTTCCTTAGTAAACCTTTCAATATGATCGGTAACAATGGATACATCATTTTGTCTGATAGCCTCAAATAAATCGCTATTTGGAACGAGACACATACGTTGTTCCCAAGGATTATAAGATGGAGTGAAATGCTTTTGTATGTTGTAGTTAGGAAGTTCTTCTTTGACCCTATCCAGAAGGAATTCCTTAATTTTTTCAGGACGATTTCTAGCNCTTTTGTAAAGCCATTGTTGGAAAAGGACATTCCTAAGTCGTATGATGCTGTAAACAAAACGTCTTGGAAGAAACTTGTTTAGAAAAATAGCTATCGCATCCTCATCTGGAGCAGAAGCATAATATGTGGGTGACCTTTGGAGCATTGTCACATGCTTTGCTTTTTTTGACATTGCCGGAACAATCGTTGCCGCGGTAGCACCACTTCCAATCACAACAATATTTTTCCCCTTGTAATCAAAATCTTCAGGCCACTCTTGGGGGTGAATGATATCGCCTTGAAATTCATCTCTTCCCTTAAATTCTGGCAAGTGACCGCCTTTGTAACTGTAATAACCTGCACACATATATAGAAAAGACGATTTAAAGAGCTTAGTATCACCAGAATTTTTGTCTTCAACTTTTAAGGTCCAAAGATTTTCAGAGGAAGACCATTCGGCTTGATGCACNTGATGTCTGTATCTTATTTTATNTGTGAGTTCATACTCCTTAATGGTTTCTTCTAAATATTCCATTATGGAAGATCCATCTGCTATTGATTTTCTGTGCAGCCAAGGTTTAAAACTAAAGCCAAGAGTATGCATGTCTGAATCTGATCTTATACCTGGATATTTAAATAAATCCCAAGTGCCGCCAAAGTTATCTCTACCTTCTAAAATCAGATATTTTTTGTTAGGACACTTCATACTAAGATGTGCGCCAGCACCAATGCCAGAAATACCTGAGCCAACAATCAGTACATCTAAGATTTCTTCACTCATAGCTTTATTATAAGTCCTTAATGTTTCTTTTGAAATTATTCTTCAATTTCAAATCCGGCAGTAATCCAGTCAGTAATTCCTCCTTTTAAGGAAAAAACGTTATTGAATCCCATTTCATTGAGAGATTTAGAACCCAACACCGACCTGAAACCACTTGCACAATACAAAATAATTTCATCTTCACTATTGGCAACTTCGAAGATGCCTTTTTCAAGAACGCCTCTACCAATATGAAATGCTGAAGGAATTCTACCAGAAACCCATTCTCGNTCTTCTCTGATATCNATTAGTCTTATTTGTTTATTACTTTCAATNTTTTCCTTAAGTTGATAAATNTCAATTTCTAGAACGTTTTTTAAAGCCTCTTGAACTAAATCTTGAAAATTTTTCATTTAAACCAACAAACCTTTGAAGCCTCTAAGCCTTCAACTTCAGTTACACAACCATCTTCATGAGCGATTACGATTGCGCTTAAAATAATACCTACAGAAATGATAGAAGAAATTGCAATCAGTCTTCCAAATTTTTGCACTAAGTAAGTTGTTAAGTAAGAAAAGATTAAAATAGTTCCAATCAGGAATAATGAAATAATTAAAATTCTTAACATTAGTTTGAATATTTTTTCTTAAGAACTCTTACCAAAAAATAAATTGGGGAAATAATTAAGAAACAGATCAATAATTCTGCCCAAAAATTTAACTTAGTGACACTTCGAATGAAGCTTGCTAAATACATACTGCCAAATCCTAAAAAACCATAAATCACAAATAAAGTGACATCTACCTTTGAGATTATGCTTTTAATTAACTTCATTGACTTATTTTACTTTAAATTCTTCGTGATAGACTTATTTTCACTATGAGTAATAAAGACCTAAAAACTAAATTAGAAAATCATATTGGTTACGTTTCAATCAATAGACCGCCTAACAACCATTTTGATGCAGAACTTATTGGTCAAATTGCAGATTTCCTTGTGGAAATGGATAACGAAAGTGAATGCAGAAGTATTATTTTATCTTCAGAAGGAAAACATTTTTGTGCTGGAGCTGACTTTACCAGATCCTCCTATAAGGAAGAATCAGATCCTTATGAAAGATTGTATCAAGAGGCAGTAAGGCTTTTTAAAACTAAAAAACCGGTCATAGCAACCATTCAGGGAGCTGCTGTTGGAGGTGGATTGGGAGTAGCCCTTTCTGCTGACTTTAGAATCGCTTGTGAAGAATCCAGATTCAGTGCAAATTTTTCTAAATTAGCTTTTCATCAAGGATTTGGTACCACGGTAACTCTTCCGCGAATCGTTGGAAATCAGAAAGCAAAATGGATGTTACTCACTAGCGCTAGAGTAAAAGGTAAGGAAGCTTTTGAAATAGGTCTTGCTGATTTTCTTGTTCCCCAAAATGAATTAATGTCCAAAGCAGAAGAACTTGCAAAAGAGATTAATGCTGCAGGTCCATTGGGAGTGCAAGCTATAAGAGAGACAATCAAAGGTGATTCTGTTGAAAAAATTGAAGAGATAGTCAAATGGGAGCTTTCTGAACAAAATAGACTTAGAGAGACGTCTGATTTTCAAGAAGGAATCAAGGCTTCCTTAGAAAGAAGAGATCCAGAGTTTACTGGTAATTAATTTTTAATCTTAAACCTTAAGTCAAAATCCAATTCGCCAAGAGAATCGTTTTCTTCTTTCATTTGAAGCACTTTATTGAAAGACTCATCTGGCATAGGGCAGGACTTTCTTTTTTTCATATCGATGTGAATAAGAAGAATTTCCTCTATAGCACTAAGTTCTTTATCATTATTAAGAAGAATCCCAACATGATGGATTAATTTCCTATTCACATTGACAATTCTATAATGAGTGGAAATCTTATCTCCTAATAGATTTTCTTTTACATATCTGAGATTTTGTTCAAGAGTGAAAGTACTAAAACCGGAGTTAATATAATCGAATCCCATTCCGAGTTGATTGAACATTTCATAAGAGCCTTCTTCAAAGATCTTTGTATAGAAAGTCACATTCATATGACCGTTTAAGTCACACATTTCTTCGGTGACCTTTTTTGCAATACCAGGGTAAGGGAATTTATTTTTCATAGCTATTTAAATAATGAATAGTTATTAATTGAATAAAAAAGTTTCAAATAAAGTAAATTTAAAGAATGGATGATGATACTTTATTAATTATTCTTGGCAATCAACTTTTCGAAAAAAAATACCTTTCGCAGGCAAAAACCAAAAATATTTTTATGGCAGAAGACTTTGGACTATGTACAGAAGAAAAATATCATAAGCAAAAAATCTTTTTCTTTTTAAGTGCGATGCGTTGTTTTAAGGATGAAGTATCTAATCTTGGTTATGAGGTTTTTTACAACAAACTTGATGAAAAGAACAAAAATAAGGATTTTATAACCCTCCTTAGCAATTTTTTAGATAAAAATAAATTTAAGACTCTTAAATTTTTTGAAATAGAAGATAAATTCTTTGAAAAAAAAATATTTGATTTTTTAAAAGAAAAAGAAATTGATTTTGAAATCATACAATCTCCGATGTTTCTCTGTTCGAGAGATAAATTTACCAAATTTGCGCAAAACAAAAAAAATCTCAGGATGGTAAGTTTTTATCAACTGATGCGAAAAGATTTAGATATCTTAATTTCAGATGGTAAGCCATTAGGAGGAAAATGGTCTTACGATGAAGAAAACAGAAAAAAAATTCCCAAAGATTTAGAGCTTCCTAAATTAGAAATGTTTTCAAAAAACACCCATGGAGTTGACGTAAAACAAGACGTTCAAAAGTATTTTGATAATCATCCTGGAGAGTTAAATTCTTGGCTGCCAGACAATAGAAAAGACGCCAGAAAAAGTTTAAAAAAATTTTTAGAACAAAGATTTAAGTTTTTTGGTACTTATGAAGATGCCATGCAAGAACAACAAAATTTTTTATTTCATAGCATGTTATCGCCTCTTTTGAATGTTGGACTTTTGACACCTAAGGAAGTTATAGATTCAGCTATAAAACATGCTGAATCAAATGATATTCCCTTGAATTCTCTAGAGGGTTTCGTCAGACAAATTATTGGATGGCGAGAGTTCATAAGAGGTGTCTATCAAGAAAAAGGTGATATTGAGTTTAAAAGTAACTATTGGAGCCATAAAAATAAAATTAATTCAAATTGGTACGATGGCTCTACAGGACTTGACCCTTTGGATGATGTAATAAGAATGGTGAATGAGTATGGTTATACCCATCACATCCCCCGATTGATGATACTTTCAAATATTTTTACTCTTTGTGAGATTGACCCTAAAGATATCTACAGATGGTTTATTGAGATGTTTGTCGACTCTTCTGAATGGGTAATGGTGCCTAATGTCTTTGGCATGGGTACTTTTGCCGATGGAGGGATAATGTCTACTAAGCCTTATACATGTGGTTCAAATTATGTCTTAAAAATGAGTAATTATAAAAAAGGACCTTGGTGTGAGGTTTTAGATGGTCTTTATTGGAGATTTACTGAAAAACATCGTGATTTCTATGAATCAAACCCTAGATTATCAATTTTGACTCGTTCTCTAGATAAGATGAATCCAGAACGAAAGGAAAGAATTTTCGTTCTTGCTGATGAATTTATCAAAAAAAATTCGCTATGAAATACAAAGAGGAAAAAATTTGTAAGGTATGTAAAAAACCTTTTTCATGGAGAAAAAAATGGGAAAGGGATTGGGAGAATGTTTTGTACTGCAGTGAACGATGTAAAAGAAACAAGTCTAAGACATTGTAACTGTAACCTTTCCCACTAATTTTCTATCTCTCAAATATTCCAGGCCTTCTTTTGAATTGTTCAAAGGAAATTCTTTACAAATATGGGGTTTAAGTTTTCCTGATTCGGCCAACTCCATAATGATTTCGTTGTTTTCTCTTCCTTTCTCAGGATCTCTTCTACCAAATTCACCTGCCCTTACACCAATAACTGAAAATCCTTTAATGAGAGGATAGTTAACTGGAACGGTTGGAATTCTTCCACTAGTAAAACCAATTATTAATAACCTGCCTCCCCAATTTATACATCGAATAGATTCATCGAATACATCGCCACCGACTGGATCGTAAATTACATCGGCCCCTTTTTCATTCGTTAGATTTTTTACCTCTTCTCTAAAAGAAACAGAACCTTCTAATCCAGTATTGATAATTTCATCTGCACCCCAAGTCTTTACAATTTTTAATTTTTCGTCAGAGGTACCACTTGCAATCACCCTTGCGCCATAAAGTTTACCCATTTGCACTGCTGCCATGCCTACCCCACCTGAAGCACCATGAACAAGCAAAGTCTCTCCTTGTCTTAATTCTCCTCTTCGAATTAACCCAACATATGCTGTTAAATAGGCTGTTTTAAAGGAAGCTGCTTCCGAAAAATTCAATGGCTTAGGTTTTAACGAGACCAAGCCTTCCGGAAGAATAATTGATTCAGCAATTGCACCATGACCCCAACCGCCGAACATAACTTCGTCGCCTTCTTTAAATGAGGAAACTTTAGATCCAACTTTTTCAACTATTCCTGCTCCCTCCATGCCAAGAGCAAATGGAAGATTGGGTCTATTTTGATATTTACCCTGAGTCATAAGTAAATCAGGGAAGTTAAGGGAAGCGGCCTTAATTGTTATTTTGACCGAATTATCCTGAAAGGAATCTAATTTGAGTTCTCCTAAATTTGTCTTTGACAAATCTTCGGAGAGCTCAGAACAGACTAATCCATACGTTGTATGATCAGCCATTAAAGATTAACTTGGTCTGCCGATATATTCTTCTGCTTTTGCTTTATCAGCTTGATGTTTACCAAGTTCCAGTCTTGCGACAGTTCTTCTGTGAACTTCATCAGGTCCGTCGGCTAAACGAAGAGTTCTCATTCCAGCATAAAGCCTTGCCAAAGGAGTATCTTGAGAAACTCCAGCTCCACCATGAATTTGAATTGCTTTATCAATAACACGAAGTGCCATATTAGGAACAGCAACTTTGATTTGCGCTATTTCACTTTTGGCAATTTTGTTACCAACTGTATCCATCATGTAGGCAGCTTTTAAAGTAAGAAGTCTGCACATATCGATTTCTATTCTGCAATCTGCAATAACATCGTAATTTCCACCCAATTCGGATAGTGTTTTTCCAAATGCTGTTCTATTTAGAGATCTTTTACATAATAAATCTAAAGCTCTTTCAGCAGCTCCAATCGTTCTCATACAGTGATGGATTCTTCCTGGGCCAAGACGACCTTGGGCAATTTCAAAACCCCTGCCTTCACCTAAAAGAAGATTCTCTTTAGGTACTTCAACATCTGTAAATTTCATATGAGCATGTCCATGAGGAGCATCGTCGTTTCCAAAAACAGTCATCATTCTTAAAACTTCTACTCCGGGAGTTTCCATTGGGACAAGAATCTGAGATTGTCTTTGGTGTTTAGGGTTTTCTGGATTTGTAACTCCCATGAATATAATAATTTTGCAACGAGGATCGCCAGCTCCAGAAGTCCACCATTTCTCACCATTGATGACATATCTGTCTCCTTTATCCTCAATTGTACTGCCAATATTTGTTGCATCCGATGAAGCAACATTCGGTTCAGTCATTCCAAAAGCTGATCTGATTTCTCCGTCAAGCAAAGGTTTTAGCCATCTTTCTTGTTGCTCAGGATTTCCATACTTATCTATTACTTCCATGTTTCCAGTATCTGGAGCTGAACAATTGAATACTTCCGATGCGATCCCACATCTTCCCATTTGCTCTGACAAAGGAGCATATTCTAAGTTTGTTAGTCCTGGTCCCCATTGAGAGTCAGGTAAAAATAAGTTCCACAAGCCTTCAGCTTTTGCTTTTGCTTTAAGCTCATCTAATACAGGGGGAACTTGCCAAGGATTTCCTTGATTTCTAAATTCTGCCATTTGATCTGCGTATACTTTTTCCCCTTCATAGACATGGTCGTCCATGAACTTTGTTACGCGTTCTAATAAATCTTTTACTTTATCCGTATGTTGAAATTCCATATATATCCTCTTGATTAAAGAAAAAAAATATTAACAAGTTTTTAAAAACTTTGACACCCTATATGTCAAAATAATGCATGTCATATGATTAAAGCCATTGATCACATATTAGTCTCAGTAGAAGATTTGGATAAAGCTGTAGAAGACTATTCACTTGTTTTTGGCTTTCGTCCTACTTGGCAAGGAAGTTATCCATCTCTGGGAACGAAAAACGCCCTTTTTCCTCTTGAGAACATGTACCTTGAATTAATTAGTAAAGAGGATGAAGGTCCTCTAGGAGAATACATTGACGAGCATATAAAAAAAAATGGAGAGAGTATTTTTGGCTTAGCTCTTGAAACAGAAGACATAGTGAAAGCTAAAAAAAAACTTTCAGCAAGTTTTGAGGTAAATTTAGAAATCCTAGACGGAAAAGGTTTGGATAATATTTCAAAAAAAGAAAGACACTGGAAAAACATTCTTATGCCTATGGATATTTCCAGAGGAGTATTTACCCTTCTAATAGAGCACACAGGCGGTACTCTGCCACAACCTGAAGATCTTGATGAATCAAACATTTCAAGGATGGATCACGTAGTTATTAATTCAAATGATCCTGATGGTTTGGTTAATCTTTATAAAGAGAAATATGGAATTAGGCTGGCTTTAGACCAATTTGTAGAACAATGGGGAGGTAGAATGCTCTTTTTTAGGACCAACCACACCACTATTGAAGCTATTGGAATTAAAAAAGATGGATCGCCAGAAGATTCTCTATGGGGCTTAGCCTGGACGACAAAAAATATAAAAAAAACGCATAAGAGATTGCTTGATGCGGGTATTAATATTACTGATATTAAAGATGGAAGAAAACCTAATACTCTTGTTGCAACAATCAAATCTCACTGTTCGAATGTGCCGACTTTACTGATTGAGCATCTATAGTTGCTAATTTTTTGGTGCGGATAGAGGGAGTCGAACCCCCACACCTTTCGGCACTAGAACCTAAATCTAGCGTGTCTACCAGTTCCACCATATCCGCGTGAAAAATAAGTATATTGATTAGTTTTCTATTGGCAAGGAATTACTTTCTGAGTTCTCCTGATTGGAAATAGATTTTGAAAGCTCATCTTTTAATTTGAGAATAGATTGATTCGTTTGCCTTCTGAAGGAATCCATAGAGTTCACCGCCTCCTCTAAGTCTTTTATACGCAGCTCATAATCTGAAGAACTTAAAGAGGATGTATCTATTTTAGCAACTCTGGTTTTTATATCTGAGATGGATTTAGCAAATTCCTTTGAAATTAACCTTATTTCTTGAGACTGAGTGAAAATTTCTTTAACTGAGTCATCAATTGACTTGAGCTGATCTTCAACAGTAGCAATTCTTTTTTTGTTTCTTTTGTTGCTTAAATCCCATAACTTCCTTATCTCTCTATTAACTTCCTTTAGGTCGTCTGAAAGAGTTTCAACAGTAACTTCTGATGATTGAACTGATTGTTGAACCTGTTGCTCCAAATCAATCAATCTTGAATTCATGTTAATGAGATTTTCTTGCTGAGAAGAAGTTCTGAATAACATAAAGGAAATCAATAAAATAAAAACTAAAAGAAAGACTCCATAAGATATAACTGAACTTGGCGGCACCTGACTGGAAGGAAATATTCGTCTTGTTGAGATTGGATTTTTTTTCATTATCTTAAGATTGGTTATTTTGTTTATTTTAATTCATGGTTAGAATAGAAAGCTATCATTTAAAAGGAGAACAAATGAATTTTAATTTTTCTGAAGATCAATTGTTGATGAAAGAAGAGGTGAAAAAGCTTCTTGATAAAGAGAATTCTGTAAAAAGAAATAGAAATATTTTAGAGGGAGAAGAAAAGTTTGATAAAGAACTTTGGAACCAGCTAGTTCAAATGGGCTTAACGGCTACTACCATTCCTGAAGAATACGGTGGAAT
>NZFZ01000017.1 GCA_002689405.1 Gammaproteobacteria bacterium
ATGAATTCAGCAACACCTACTAGCAAGCTTGCAATTCCTCCAAAACCATTAAACAAAGCAACCAATTCTGGCATTGAAGTCATTTTGACTAGAGAAGCAGCCAAAACTCCAACAAGCAAACCACCAATAAGAGCAATTAATAAATACTCATACGCAATAATTTCGTTTTGAGCTAGAGTAACTAAGATTGCAATCAACATTCCTGAGGCAGAAACAAGATTTCCTCTTTGAGCTGTCTCCGGTGAGCTAAGCATTTTCAAACCAAAAATAAATAGAATAGAAGCAAATATGTAAGCTAGATTTACGAAAATTGAAGATTGAAAAAAAGCGATCATTTTTTCTTAAACATTTTTAACATTCTATTCGTCACCAAATAACCNCCNACNACNTTTATAGAGGCAAAGAAAACGGCAAAAGTACCAACTAATATCGANGAAAAAGTACCCTCTCCTCCTGAAGCTAAAAGAGCTCCAACAATAGTGATTCCTGATATCGCATTGGCTCCTGACATCAAAGGCGTATGAAGTGTTGATGGCACTTTATTAATGAGTTCAAAACCCAAGAATATTGAAAGCACAAGAACAAANAAAAGCAAAACTAGTAANGCTTGGGATTCCATTTAATTCATTATCTCCTTTATAGTTTTGTTNATGTATTCTTTTTCATGAGAAACAAGACAAATTGATAAAATTTCATCCGTAATATCAAGATTTAATTGTTTCTCTTCTCCATTCCAAAATTCATCTATCAAATTAAATATATTTGAAGAGTAAACTTGGCTTGAGTGATAGGGAAGTTCGCCAGGGAGATTGGTATTTCCAACTATTTTTACGCCATTTAAATCAATCGTTTCATTTGGAACAGATCCTTCAACATTGCCTCCTGTTCCCACTGCCATATCTACAATTACAGAGCCTTGACTCATAGCAGAAACCATTTCACTTGTGACAAGTGTGGGAGCCGGTCTTCCAAAGACCTGAGCTGTAGTGATTACGATGTCAGAAGAAGCACAAACTTTTTTCATCCCTTCTCTTTGCATTTCAATTTGTTCTGGAGTTAATTCTTTTGCATATCCTTGTTCAGTCTCTCCTGTTTCTCCAATATCTATTTTTACAAAACGAGCTCCTAAAGATTTAACTTGCTCTTCTACAACGGGTCGGGTGTCAAAAGCTTCAACCTTAGCGCCTAATCTTTTCGCTGTTGCTATTGCTTGAAGTCCNGCGACTCCAACTCCAATAACAAATACTTTTGAAGGAGAGATTGTACCTGCAGCAGTCATCATCATCGGCAGTGCTTTTTGTAGTTCTTGTGAGGCAATTATGACTGCAGAGTATCCAGCCAAATTAGCTTGTGANCTTAAAGCATCCATCTTTTGAGCTCTAGTAATCCTAGGTACGAGTTCCATACTGATAGCTGATATATTTTTTTCTTTTATTTTTTTAACAAGAGACTTTTCATTAAAGGGGTCAAGAAAACTAACTAGCAAGGTATTTTGATTTATTTTATCCAGCTCATCCTCGGTAAGATTTCTAACACTGCAAACTATTTCAGCTGAAGCAAAACCTTCATCGCGGTCTAACGTTTTTACTCCAAGATCTTCGAATTCTTTATCGCTGCTTCCGAGATGCTCAGCGAAAGATTTTTCTATTGAGATATTTAAGCCTTTATCCAAAAATTTTTTAGCTGATTCCAAGGTCAATGAAACTCTTGTCTCAAATTCAGGCTCTTTTGGGAAAAAAATATTCATATAAGATTCTTAGACTTTGATTTAAAAACCAGTATAAATCTAACATAATGNCAGGCAAATGAATATTGACCCAAAAGAAAAAGAAAAATTTAATAAAATAGCTGAAGAATGGTGGGATCCATCTGGAAAATTTGCACCATTGCATAAAATCAACCCTCTTAGAGCTAATTATATTTCTGACAGAACCGAACTTAAAAATAAGCAAATTCTTGATGTTGCATGTGGTGGTGGTTTGTTAGCAGAAGCGCTTTCACTTAAAGGAGGTAAGGTATCTGGAGTTGATATATCAGATGTTGCCATTCATACAGCTAAAAATCATGCAGATAAAGAAAGTATTGAAATCAACTATATTTTGGGAGAAGCGGAAAATTTACTTCCTGAACAAAATGAATATTTTGATGTTGTTACTTGTCTTGAAGCAATCGAACATGTTCCTGATCCTAATCAACTGGTAAAAACATGTTCNGANCTTTGTAAAAAAAATGGTGATGTTTTCTTTTCAACCATAAATAGAAATNCAAAATCATTTCTTTTTGCAATTATCGGGGCTGAATATATTTTAAATTTATTGCCCAAAGGCACTCATGAATATGAAAAATTTATTAAGCCATCTGAACTGATAGGAATGATGGAAAATAATGGCCTTACAATTAAAGAGTTAACCGGNATGAGTTATAACCCAGTGACTAAAAATTATTGGCTGGGAAAAAATGTTGATGTTAATTATCTGATTCATGCAAAAAAAATATAAATGTTTGCTATTTGATCTAGATGGTACCCTTTTAGATACAGCNCCGGAATTTTTGACTTGCCTGAACTTCTTGTTAAANAAGAACAAAAAAAAGTNGGTTACCTATGATTTTGTAAGAAATAGAGTTTCTGATGGTGTAGGAAGGTTGATTCAGGATAGCTTCTTCATTGATGAAAATCATTCTGAATTTGAGGGATTGCGAACAGATCTCTTAGATGAATATATCAAGAACTACCTTATGTCTAAAACATTTCCTGGCGTTGACGAATTTCTCAATGAATTATCTAGTAATAAGATTGATTGGATGATCGTAACAAATAAACCAAAAAAATTCTCTCAAGAAATTTGTGAGAAATATGATTGGCATAACCTTGCTGCGGCAATAGTCTCTCCTGAAGACGTAGATGGTAAACGAAAACCAGATCCGGCAAGTTTAGATGCAGCCTTAACAAAAACAACTATAAAAAAAGAGCATTGTATTTACATTGGAGATAATTGGCGAGATATAGAAGCTGCAAATAATTCTGGAATAGACTCTGCGTTAGCCTTATACGGTTACATAGACAAAAAAGATGCTGCTCTTTTAAAGCCAACCTTAAAAATAAATCAAATAAAAGATCTAATAGACTATGTTTAACCTAAAACTTCATTAGGACTAATTCTTTTAAATTTTCCNTCATTAAGTTCTTTTGGTAAAAACAACTTTCCTANTCTTACCCTCTTCAACCTAGATACCTCGTGTCCTATTGAATCCCATAGCTTTCTTACAGATCTATTTTTGCCTGACATGATGACCAAGGCAAACCAAGTATGAGATGCCGTTTCTTTGCCTTTAACAAGATCAGTAAAGAATACTTTTTCTTTTTCAATCTTGATTCCAGAAATTAATTTTTTTAGATTTGTATCTGAGGGCTTGCCTCTAACTCTAGCAATGTATTCTCTTTCAATTGCATTAGAAGGATGAATTATGTCATTCGCTAATTTTCCATCATTAGTGATTAATAAAAGTCCGCTGGTATTGATGTCCAATCTTCCTATGGATATCCATTTTCCTGATTTTGGTTTAGGCAAACTCTCAAATACGGTTCTTTTTAANGAAACATGAGAGCATTCTTCTCCAACAGGTTTGTTATACATTAATAGTTCAGAAGAAATTCTCTCGGAAATATTTATTACCTTGCCATCGATATAAACTTTATCCTCACTGGAAATCTTGTCTCCTAACTTAGCNGGTATGTCGTTGATGAATACCCTGCCTTCTTTTATGAGGCTTTCAACCTTTCTCCTTGATGAGTATCCGTTTTGAGATANTATTTTTTGAATCCTTTCCTTAGACAATTGCTTCTATTCTGAATTGCTTGGCGAAGGTTCGTTCAAAAGGGATATTTGAGCTTCTTCAGGAATATTTTGAATTTCAGGTAACTCCGGTAAATCTGAAAGTTTAGACAGATTTAAATCATCTAAAAAATCCTTTGTTGTTGAAAATAGTGCTGGTCTTCCAGGAACGTCTCTATGTCCCACAACTTTGATCCACGATCTATCTAAAAGAGTTCTTATGATTTGACTACTAACAGAAACTCCCCTTACCTCTTCAATTTCTCCTCTAGTAATAGGCTGTTTATAGGCTATCAAAGCTAAAGTTTCCAAAAGAGCTCGGGAATATTTCTGAGGTTTGGCTTCCCATAATTTTGCCACCCACGAAGAATATTCTTGTCTAATTCTAAGGCGATAGCCGCTCGCAACTTTAACTAATTCAATTGAATTTTTTGAATATTTTTCCTCAATGGATTTCAAAGCTTCCTTTATTTCGCTTGATGTCGGAGGACTTCTAAGATCAAAAGCAGACAATATTTCTTTTTCGCTTAAAGGCCTTGAAGAAGAAAAAAGTAAGGCCTCGATAATTAAAGATAAATTATCCATAGTCTTAATGGACCTTCTCCTTTGCTTTAACATGAATGGGGCCAAAAGAATCAGATTGAACCAATTGAATCATAGAGTCTTTAACCAACTCTAAAACAGCTAAAAAGGTAACAATCAATCCAAGCTTTCCATCGGCCTTCTTGTAAAGATTATAGAATTCTAAAAAGTTTTCACTTACTAGCAGTTCCAACACATGGGACATTTTTTCTCGAGTAGAAAGTTTTTCAAACTCAATGATATGGCTACCCCTCAGTTTTTGTTTTTCTAATAACTCATAAAAAATATTTGATAACTTCTCCAACTCTAAAGATGGAAGAGCTTCTTTAGATTCAAACTCGGGAAGAGCTGTGCTTGCTGGAAAAAAATCTCTATTAATTCTAGGCATGGACTCAATTTTTATAGATGCTGTTTTGAAACGCTCATATTCTTGAAGCCTTTTAATAAGTTCTGCTCTTGGATCATCTTCCAGTTCGTCTTCGGTCGTTTCAACTGGCAACATCATTCTGGATTTAATTTCTGTCAAATATGCCGCCATTAGGAGATACTCTCCGGCAAGATCAAACTGCAATTTTTCCATTAGTTCAATGTACTCGACGTACTGGTTTGTGATTTCAGCGACATTGATATCAAGTATGTCTAAATTTTGTTTTCTAATGAAATAAAGAAGAAGGTCNAAAGGACCTTCAAATGATTCAAGAAAGATTTTTAGAGCATTTGGCGGGATATAAAGGTCATCGTGAGGTAGGAAAATTTGCTCACCGTTAACCGTAGCTAGATTAAACTCCGATTGTCTCGGGTTTTTTTCCTGCTCTTTTTTCATAATATTAAGGGCAATTATAGTTTAAAAAGCCTTGATTACACAAAATATTGTGTTTTGGAGCTAAAAATTGTCTATATATTGTTTTTCCAGAAGTTAGTGATTGGATATCTTCTGTCTTTGCCAAAGTTTCTTGCCGAAATCTTTATTCCAATGGGAACTTGCCTTCTTTTATACTCATTGAAGTTGATTAAATCTATAACTTTTTCCACGTCGTCTAGGTTAAAACCTGAGTCAATAATTTCTTTTTTAGTCTTATCATCCTCAACATATGCTTCAATTATTGGGTCAAGTANATCATATGNTGGAAGTGAATCACTGTCTTTTTGATCTTNCGATAACTCTGCACTTGGTTCTCTATCAATTATCCTTTGCGGGATGACTTTGCTAAGCGAATTTCTGTATTTAGCCAAATCATATACTGTTGTTTTGTAAACATCTCTAAGAACAGAAAACCCTCCTGCAGTATCGCCATATAATGTTGAATAGCCGACAGCTGCTTCGCTTTTGTTTCCTGTTGTGAGAACCAAATATCCCAAATTATTTGAAAGAGCCATAAGTGTTACGCCCCTGCATCTTGATTGGAGGTTTTCTTCGGTTTTATCGAATTCTCTAGGCTCTATCTTGCCATCCAAAGAGTTTTTAAATGCTGTAAACATCTCAGAAATAGGAATTACCTCATGAGTGAAGCCAAGATTTTCTGCTAGCTGTTGAGCATCTTCAACNCTTATGTCAGCAGTATATTTGAAAGGCATCATAACTGTATTGACCTTATCAGGGCCTAATGCGTCTGATGCAATTGCTGCAGTCAGTGCCGAGTCTATACCTCCGGAAGAGCCAATCAATATTCCTTTAAAGTTATTTTTTTGAACATAGTCTCGAGTTCCCAAAACCAAAGCATTGTAGATATCAGAAATATCGCCTACCTTGCTTANTTGATTTGCTTTTAGACTTGTTGAAATATTATTGCCTTCTATTTCAATCACTGCTTGATCTGTTTCAAAACTCTTCAGACGTTTCACAAAATCTTTTGANTCAATTATTAAAGAACTTCCATCAAATACAAGTTCATCCTGTCCGCCAACCTGATTCACATAAATTATTGGTTTTTTAAATTTTGCAAAATAATTGCATAGCATTTCTTCACGAAGATTTTTTTTATCTAGAGTAAAAGGCGATGCGCTTAAATTTATAAGTAAGTCGATGTCTTGATTGCATATTTCTTTTGTAAAATCCTCGTTCCAAATGTCTTCACAAATAGAAATCCCAAACTTAAGATCTCCATCTTCAAAAACTTCATGAGATTCTCCCTTTGAAAAATATCTTTTTTCGTCAAATTCTTTGTAATTAGGAAGAATTTGCTTTTTGTAATTTTTAACCATTTTTCCATTTTGATAAAAAAGTGCAGAGTTAAAAATATTTTCTCCCTCACGAGAGGGACACCCAATAATTATAGATATTTTTTTTGATAACTCTTCTAGCTCTTTAGAACATCTCTCGCTTTCATTAAGAAAATCTTCTCTCAAAAGTAAATCCTCCGGCGGATAGCCAGTTAAAAACATTTCAGANAATACAATTAGATCTAAATCATTCTCTATAGCTTGACCAATATAGGACTTTGCAAGGTCTAAATTACCCTGGATATCCCCAACTTTTGGGTTTTCTTGAACTAATTTTATTTTGTACATTGCTTAATTTAAGCTTTAATTTATATTCAGAAGAGATAAAATCAACGGTCAAATGAAATATTTAACGGATAATACCAGAATAACAGGCTTGTTGGAGGTGTCTCCTCCTGTTGAGGTTATGGAGAAACTTCCAATTTCAGAAAAAGTCTCGGAACTAGTTTTTAACTCTAGAAACGAAATTTCAGACATTCTCCATGGAAAAGAAGATAGATTGGTCGTCGTTGTCGGTCCATGCTCTATCCATGATNCTAAAGCAGCAATCGAGTATGCAAAAAAACTCAAAATCCTTGAAAAAGACCTAAAAGACCNACTCAAAATAGTTATGAGAGTTTATTTTGAAAAGCCCCGAACGACTGTGGGTTGGAAAGGTCTCATCAATGATCCAGATTTGGATAATAGTTATGATGTTAATAAAGGTCTAAAAGTTGCAAGAAAGCTTTTGTTAAAAATTAACGAANTGGGTTTGCCTGCCGGAACCGAATTTTTGGATATGATCACTCCACAATATATTTCAGACTTGATTTCTTGGGGTGCAATTGGTGCTAGAACTACCGAAAGCCAAATACACAGAGAGTTAGCTTCGGGTTTATCTTGTCCGGTTGGATTTAAAAATTCTACAAACGGTTCTGTTCAAGTTGCCTTGGATGCGATTGGTTCTTCTTCAAACAGCCATATTTTTCTTTCCATCACTAAGGAAGGAAGATCTGCTATTTTCAACTCTTCTGGAAATAAAGATTGTCATGTNATTTTAAGAGGTGGAGAGGCTCCAAATTATTCAAAAAAAGATATACAAAAAGTTAATGANGATTTAAAAAAATCNAATTTAACTCAAAAAATTATGGTTGATATGTCTCATGGAAACAGTCAAAAGCAATTCAAAAAACAACTCATTGTGAATAAAGATATCTCTGATCAAATTGCATCAGGAGATCAAACTATTTTTGGAGTTATGATTGAAAGTAACCTTGAGGAAGGCAACCAAAAAATAGATTCTCTTGAAAACCTTAAATATGGTCAAAGCGTCACGGACGCTTGTGTCAGTTGGAAAGATACTGAAGTGATGTTAAAACTTTTAGCCAAAGCCGTTGATGCAAGGAGAGAAAAACTTAAGCGCTCTGCCTAAGTTTATGTCAAAAAAATCTAATTTATTAAATTTTGATAAAGAAATCGCTTCNAGCATTGGTCTCAATGAAGCCATTGTGCTTCAGCTATTAAAGGCTGGAACAAAACAAAGCTTAAGTTCGTTAATTAAAAAACTTTCATTTATTGAAGAAAAAGAAGTNCAAAGAGTTTTGCAGAAANTGCTTAAGCTTAAATTAATCGAAGAATCATCGAAAGAAACTTTTTGTCTTAAGTCNAAAAGTGACGAAACTATTCAAGAAAGAAANCAAAATATTTCCAAAGGATATCTCCCTTCTAATCATATCTTGAAAGAAGCCAAAAGCTTGGGTGTTTCNAAGGACTTTATAAAAATCAAACTTCCTGAATTCAGAGTTTATTGGTCTGATCGAAAGGATAAAAGCTTNTCTTGGGACTATAAATTTCTCAAATATCTTCTAAAAGAATGGAGAACCGAAGAAGAAAAGTTAAATAAAGCATCTAAAATGAAACCAATTCAAAAGAATTGGAAACCTTCAAAAGAAGCATTACAAATATTAAAACATGCCGAAATAGACGAAAAGTTTATCGTCGATGCTTTGCCAGAATTTATTTTATATTGGAGCGAAAGGAATACAGCGTCTGATTCATGGAATAGTAAATTTCTCAATCATATTAAAAATCAATGGGTCAGGTATCAAAATTTAATTTCTATGGTAAAGAAGCCAACTAGAATGAATAAAGATTGGAAACCTTCAGATGACTGCTTTGATGTTCTGAGTTTAGCCAAAATAAACAAAAGTTTTGCCATATCTCAAATACCAGAATTTAAATTATATTGGTTGGAGACAAAAGAAATGCGTAATTGCTGGAATTCAAAGTTCATCCAGCATGTAAAATATAAATGGAAAGCTAAACATGGGAATACAAAAAATGTATTATCAAGATTAAAAGATCATGAATGGGCAGTTAACTTCAAAAATTAAAATACCTAAAAGCCAAGTAGAGCTCATTAATCTTATTTTTGCCGAATTGGAAATAACTTTTCACAACCAGTTTCATAAAGCATTTCCTGATGAGGAAACCTTAACCTTGGCCAAGCAACTTTGGCTTGCAAAGTTAGAAAAATATCAAAATGAGATAGTGTTCAGAGCAATAGATAAAATCATCGAAACTTCAAAATATTTGCCATCTCTAAGCGCAGTTTTAAATCAAATTAAGGAATTAAAACTTCTTGAACAAAATATCCCCTCTTCAAATGCTGCTTATATTGAAGCAAGTTCTTTGGGAGAGACAAATCCATTGGATTTTAATTGGTCTCATCCATTTGTTTATCATGCTGGAGCGAAAGTAGGTTGGTATAGGTTAAAAACAGAGTCTGAGTTTGGTATCAAAAAGGAATTTTTAGAGACCTATGAGGAAGTATTGGAAGAGAGTGAATTCAAGGAAAGCTTGCTCCTTTTACCTAAAACAAAAGAAGAAGTTACTGAAGAAAAACCTCTTTCCAGTGATTTGCAAAAAGATAGATTGGAAAAGATAAAAAAGAAATATTTATAGATTTTCCTTGATATAATCGCCCCTCACCCCCATAAAAAGAAGGGGAATTGTTTAATGAGTATCGTTTCAAAGTTTCTTAGCAGATCCAATTTAGAATGGGCGTCAATTTTCATTGGTTTTGCAATCATTTGGATGGTTTCTGGTCTGTTCGTTGAAGAATCAGTCCCTGAAGCATTGATTGAAAAAAAAGATGCAGTAGTTAGGGTTATTGATCAAAAAGCAGAAAATTTCTCTAAAGAAATTATAGTGAAAGGTTTTACTAAAGCCGATAAAAAAGTATCAGTTAAATCAGAAACTTCGGGAAAAATTATTGATTTGCCGATTGCTCAGGGTACTTTCGTTAAAAAAGGCGATGTTATCTGTTCAATGTTTGTTGCCGAAAGGCAAGCAAATTTTGACAAAGCTTTGCTTGATTTTAATTCAGCACAAAAACTTTACGAAGAAGAGCTTTATTCATCAAAGCAACTGCAAAATGCAAAATCAAATTATGAAAGAGCTAAGCTTGAATTAGACTATGCGAACATAAAAGCGCCATTCGATGGTGTTGTAGATAAAATTGATTTGGATATTGGAGACTTTTTAAATCGCGGCTCTACCTGCGCTACCCTTTTAGATTTAGATCCTATGATGGTTACAGGTGATATCTCAGAATCTGAACTTTTAGATTTAACAAAAGATAGCAGCGTTAAAGTTATAACCAACGACGGTCAAGAGTTTCAAGGCAAAATTACTTTTATCTCTTCTTCAGCAGATGAGATGATGCATACCTTTGATTTTGAAATTTCAATTCCCAATCCTCTCGGAAAGATCAAAGATGGACAAACAGCTAAAGTGGTTATTTTCGCTACTCCTGAGCCTGCTCACATAGTCCCGCTGTCAATTCTTAGATTAGATCAGGCGGGTAACCTTGGCGTAAGAGTTGTCAATAAAGACAGTCTTGTTGAGTTTTACTCAGTCGAAATCATTCAGGATACAGACAAAGGAGTTTGGGTAACTGGCCTGCCTTTTAATTCAAGAATCATTACTGTCGGTCAAGATTATGTAAACAATAATGAGAAAGTTGACATCGCAATTGACTACAGACTGAATACTGATGAAAACATTAATTGATTTTTTTGTAGATCGCTACAAGGCTACATTCACATTCTTAACCTTTATATTAGTCTGGGGATTTTCTTCGATCATACAAATACCAGCTTCAGCCTATTCAGACATTAATATTCCATATGTATTTGTCTCTACTTATTACGATGGCGTCTCTGCGCAGGATGCCGAAAGACTTGTTACTAGACCATTAGAGCAAAAGTTAAAGACCGTCGACGAACTAGTAGATCTTCAATCCTATAGCAGACAAAACATGTCTTACATTATTTTAGAATTTCCAGTTGAATATTCAAAAGATGAAGCTGTTCAAGATGTTAGAGACTTAATCGATGAAGCTAAGCAAGATTTACCNTCTGAATCAGAAGATCCTGTGGTAAAAGAATTCACTTTGGATGAGTATCCGATATTGGATATAAACTTAATTTCCAGCTCTTCAAATCAGCGAGAACTCTTGGTTTTTGCCAGAGAACTCCAAACTGCAGTAGAAGCCCTTCCAGATGTTTTAGAGGCTCAATTAAGGGGAGTGCCTGATGACTTATTAGAAGCTTCAATAGATAAAACCAAACTTGAAAGCTATAACGTCTCTCCAAGAGATTTATACAATGCTATTGGAGATGCTAATCGAGCAATCCCTGCAGGAGACTTAAGATCATCGACCGGTAAGTTTTCTGTATTGGTCCCNTCTGTTTTTGAGAATGTTACTGATGTGGAGAATATCCCAATCATAGAAAATAATGGAAAGGTCATTACCCTTAAGGATTTAGTTACTTTAAGAAGAACTTTTAAGGACAGAGACTCCTTTTCNAGGGTAAACGGGAAAGATTCCATCACGCTTTCTGTCATGAAAAGACAAGATGCCAAAGAAGTAGTTGCCGCACAAAAAGTAAATTATGTTTTAGACCAATTTCGTCCTAATTTGCCTAACGGGGTAGAAATAGTCATTACCCAAGACCGAACGGGTTGGTCTTCCATGATGGTTGGTGAGCTAGGCGGTAATATTCTTACAGCTTTAATTTTGGTAATGACTATTGTTGTTGGAACAATGGGCTTGAGGTCATCAACAATGGTCGCCGGGGCAATACCCACCTGCTTTCTTTTTGCCTCAATCTTTTTAGCAGCAATAGATTACAGTTTTAATTTTATGGTGTGTTTTGGGTTACTGATATCACTAGGAATGTTAATTGATGGCTGTGTTGTGGTGGTTGAATATGCCGACAGGAAAATGGCTGAGGGATTTGACCGAATTGAAGCCTATAAATTTTCGGCAAAAAGAATGTTTTGGCCTGTAACAATTTCCATCGGAACAACATTATCAATTTTTGTTCCAATGTTTTTTATGCCAGGAATTTCGGGTCAATTTTTAAGNCCAATGATTACNACANTNTTTATTGTNTTATTNGGATCGATNCTNTACGCATTAATATTCACTCCGGCAATTGGATCTAGATTTGGNAATTTAGGAATTAGAAAGTCNAAAACTTTACAGAATGCNGATATTCTTGANCATGGAGATCCTACNGAAATAGATGGNATGACAGGAATTTATGCTAGAGCTCTTANTAAAGTTATCGCNTCTCCCGGAAAGTTTATAGTTTTNNTTGTNTTAACNGTNGTAACAATTTNTATGTTGTANGGACAGCATGCGCCNGGNAGTAGATTTTTCATTGANGAAGANCCAATGGAAATGGAAGTGAAAATNGAAGGCCGTGGAAGTTTTGGTGAATCNGAAAAACTGGGTTTTTTAAAAGAAATAGAANATATTGTTNTNAGTATTCCTGGNCCAANATCTATTTCTTTNAATATGAATGGCGTTGNCGATCCCAGAGATAGNGGTAACTCTGANGAAATAGGNACCATTTTNATTGAAATGCCNTTTGAAAAAGACCTTCAGCGCNCTGGCTGGGANGTATACGACGATCTTTTAGAAAAAACCAAAGANATTCCGGGNCTCGTNGTAAATGCAAAAATTAGAGAAAATGGTCCTCCAACCGATTCCCCAATAGANATAGANNTATTTGGNAAAGATTTTGANCTGGTGACTGATGCAACAATNGCTCTAACAAANTTCATGAANGATTCNGTTCCGGGNGCAAAAAATATTTATAACACCATTCCAACNAATCTTTTGAANTGGACNATNAAAATNGATAANGAAAGAGCNAANCAATTTGGAGTAGCAACTCAAGATATNGGAGCNGCAATTCAATTCATGACNGCNGGNGTNAAAGTNGGNGAATACAGACCTGAAGANTTNGACGAAGAAGTNGATATNAGAGTTAGATTNCCAGCNGATCANAGAAGATTNGATCAGTTCNATGAACTGACNGTAAANACTAGGTTTGGACAAGCTCCCTTAAGTAGTTTTGTNGAAGTTGTTCCAGCCTATATTCCCCCNTCTATCAGANGAGTTTCTGGAGAAAGNGCTTTTACNGTTGCCGCNGAATATGCAAAAGGTGCTTTAGTGGANGATGTCATNCCAAAAATTGANCAGTGGATTGCAGACAANAACGANTATGANAGATTGCAATTTAGATTTGGTGGNCAACAAGCAGAATCNGATGCNAANTCAGCTTTTTTTNTTTTTGCTTTTATNGTTGGCATATTTTTAATGTCNATTNTATTGATGGTNCAACTNAATAGCTTTTATCAAGTTTTTATNATNGTNTCNGCTGTNATTNTNTCTACNGCNGGNGTTCAACTNGGNTTNTTAGTNACNCAACAANTATCAAGTGCTTTATTTACCAGTCTCGGAGTAATTGCCNTAGCTGGAATTGTTGTAAACAATAATATNGTTCTNGTAGACACTTACAATGTTATTTCNAAAGAAANNCCNAATTTATCTAGAGANCAAATTGTAATTCGTACGGCNGCNCAAAGACTNAGGCCNATNATTNTAACAACNGCNACNACCGTTATTGGTTTNTTACCNNTAGCTTCAGGAATTGGCGTAGATTTTTATCAAAGAAATATTGANNTTGGTGGAAGGGTTTCTGAGTGGTGGCAACCNATGTCGTTTGCNGTCGTTTGTGGNCTGACCTTTGCTTCAGCAATAACCTTGTTCTTAACTCCTTGTTGGCTTATGCTACCAGTAGCCATTAGAGGTACTTTTAATAACTTAAAAAACACATTTTTAAAGACAGCAAGTGAACGATAAGTCCAAAGAAAAAAATTTAGATTTTGAAAAATCTTTAGCAAAACTTGAAAATATCATTGAAGCGCTTGAAGATGGTGAGTTGCCTCTAAATGAATCAATAAAGACTTTTGAAGAAGGAGTTAAATTAACTAAACACTGTCAGGAACTTCTCACCAAAGCTGAATTGAAAATTCAAAAGCTTTTAGAAAAAGATGATGGCACGCTTGATCTAGAAGATTTTGATGACAAATAATCTAGAAACCTTAGATCTAAAAAACCTACCCTTTTTAAACAAAAATTTAAAAAGAATAGATAAAGCTATTCTTCAGTCTCTTCCTCCTAAAAACCTCTCAAAAATTTCTAGGGCCATTCATTATTCTGTTCTTAATGGAGGTAAAAGAATCAGGCCTCAGCTTGTATTATTAATGGCTGAGACTTTAGAGGTAGATGTTAGTCAAAAAACCATTGATTTGATGGCTGCCTCAGGAGAGTTGATTCATTGTTATTCCCTTATACATGATGATCTACCATCTATGGATGATGATGATTTTCGGAGAGGTAAGCTCTCTTGCCATAAAAAATTTGACGAAGCTACAGCGATATTGGCTGGCGATGCAATTCAGCCTCTTGCTCTTGAGGGTTTAACAACAATTAATGATAAAAAATTAAAGTCTGAACAAAAACTTAAGATAATCAATCTTTTTGCAAAAGCTTGCGGGCCAAAAGGCATGGTAGAAGGACAAAGCAGGGACATAGATGCAGAAGGAAAGAATATTAAAATTGATGTTTTAGACGAAATTCATTATCTAAAAACAGGGAAACTAATAGAGGCTTGCGTGGAATCGATTTGTTTCTTAAAAAACGATTTACCCAAAAAACATTTAAGAGCTTTTTTGGATTTTGCAAAGAAGTTTGGCTTAGCTTTTCAGATCAAGGATGATATTTTGGATGTCCTTGGAGATGAAAAGAAAATTGGCAAACCTATAAATTCGGATTCTAAACATAATAAAGCTACTTATCCGTCTATCATCGGATTAGAAGCTTCTCAATTGAGAGCAGAAAAATTATGCTCGGAAGCTTTAAAAATATTAATTAAGCTACCCTATAATACTGATAATTTAATCAAGCTCTCGAAATTCATTATCTTAAGGAACAAATGACCAAAACATATTTTGAAATACCGTCCTCTCGTCCCAACACTCCTTTGCTTGATGAAATCAATTATCCTGTTGATTTAAAAAAAATTTCAAAGAAAGAACTCAATCAGCTTGCTGATGAATTAAGAGAGTTCCTAATATATTCCGTTGCTCAAAGCGGAGGTCATTTTGGAGCTGGTCTTGGAGTGATAGAACTCACCATCGCATTGCATTACGTATTTAATACGCCTGAAGATAATTTAATCTGGGATGTAGGTCACCAAACTTATCCTCATAAAATTTTAACTGGAAGAAAAAAAGATATACAAACAATTAGATCTAAAGGAGGTTTGCATCCTTTCACCAACATTGAAGAAAGTGAATATGATTCTTTTGGGGCAGGACATTCAAGTACTTCTATCAGTGCAGCTCTGGGAATGGCCGTTGCTAGTCCTGAAAAAAAACATGTAGCTATAATCGGTGATGGCGCAATGACAGCAGGTATGGCCTATGAAGCGCTTGCTCATGCAGGTTCTTTAGACTCAGATATTCTGGTTATATTGAATGATAACAATATGTCAATTTCCAGAAATGTTGGTGGCTTCTCAAAGTACTTAGCGAGGATTTGGGCGAGTAAACTTTATTCATCTATTAGAGAGGGAGGTAAAACAGCTTTAAGATTTATCCCGTCTGCCAAGAGTTTTGCTAAAAAAGCAGAAACCCACTTTAAAGGCATGTTGGCTCCAGGAACTCTATTTGAAGAGTTGGGATTTAACTACATAGGTCCAATGGATGGTCATAATTTAATCGAAATCATAAGAACTCTTAGCAACCTTAAAGATTTAAAAGGCCCAAAGCTTCTTCACCTAATCACACAAAAAGGAAAAGGTTTTGAGCCCGCTGAGAAAAAACCAATAACCTTTCATGCCTTAAATAAAATTGAGCCTGAAAATAAGAAACCCAATGGAACAAAATATTCTGCGGTATTTGGGGAATGGCTTTGTAACAAAGTAGAAACTGGAGATAAAAACTTAATTGCTATAACTCCAGCTATGTCTGAAGGTTCTGGTATGAACGAGTTTGCAGAAAAATATCCAGAAATATTTTTTGATGTTGCTATTGCTGAACAACACAGTATGACTTTTGCTGCTGGTCTAGCTAAAGAAGGTAAAAAACCTATTCTTGCCATTTACTCTACTTTTCTGCAAAGGGCTTATGATCAACTTATTCATGATGTTGCTCTACAAGATTTAGATGTAACCTTAGCCATTGATCGAGCTGGGTTCGTCGGTGGAGACGGAGCAACTCATGCAGGGATCTTTGATGTTTCATTCCTTAGGTGCATACCAAATATGCTAATCATGTGCCCTTCTGATGAAGCAGAGTGCTGGAAAATGCTTTCCACTGGATATAGCTACCAAGGTCCAGCAGCAATACGTTATCCAAGAGGTGAAGGACCGGGAGCAGAAATTTCAAAAAACTTTGATTGCCTTGAAATAGGAAAAGCCAATGTTATTAGCGATGTAGATTCAGAAATTGTAATTTTCTCTTTTGGAAATGTATTGGACTTATCGTTGGATATTGCGGATGAATTGAACTGCTCTTTGATTGATATGAGATTTATAAAACCTCTTGATGAAGAACTCATAGAAAAATACGCAAAGAACTGCAAACATCTGATTTCAATTGAAGAAAACGTAGTATCAGGTGGTGCAGGTTCAGCAGTAAATGAGTTTATTTCAACAATTGGCTTTTCAGAAAAACTAAAAATATTTGGTATTCCGGACGAATTTCCAATAGTGGGTAGTCAATCAGACCAAAGAGCAGCAGCAGGCTTAACTAAAAAAGAAATAATTAGAAAACTTTCCATGGAATTGGACTTAGAAGAACTGAATAAAAAAGTTTCCTCCCAGTAAAGTCAAGCCAGCAAAAACTCCAGCAATTAAGTCGTCCAAAACAACCCCAAACCCTGACTTGAATTTTTGATCTACAAAAGAAATTGGATGAGGTTTTAAAATATCAAAAAACCTAAAAAAAACTATTAATATTAATGCAGCAATAAAACTTTCTTTTTCCCACTGATCCAAAGCAAAGTCATAAACTCCCAACAAAGGTAGGAATAAAAAAGACAACCAAGCTCCTGCAACCTCATCAATTACAATGGTTTTATGATCCTTTTCAGACAATCCTCTGGTTGCTAGATTGCATGCAATGATAGCGACAATAGTTAGTCCCAAAAATAAAAGAAGAAAAAGAAAATAACTTAATTGCGCATATACAAACAAACAAAATAATATAAAAGCTGCAATTGAACCCCAAGTACCTGGTGCTATGGGTAACAACCCTACTCCAAAAAAAGTGACTATTAAGTGAGAGATTTTATTTAAATTTGGGAATTCATTCATTTTTTAAAATGGTTATAACTTGTTTGTTTTAAATGTACCCTTTTCTCTCCATTATAAAATTTGATTACTCTTGTGTTGGTGATTTTGCCAATCTTATTAATTTTAATCTTCAAGCTTTTAGCTAAGTTGTTTATTTCTTTTTCTCTATTCGTTGGAGCTGTGAAGCAGAGTTCATAGTCATCTCCCCAAGTAAGTGCATCTTGAAAAGGTCCTGCATGTGGAATTGATTCAATATTAATTTCAGCTCCTTTATTGCTTTGATTGCAAATGTGTCCTAAGTCGCCTAACAAACCATCTGAAATATCTATGCAACTGGTTGCGATATTTTGTAAATTTTTACCAAGTGAAGTGTGTACCTTGGGTTTTAAAAATTTCTTAAGATATTTTTTTTCCTCTTTAGATAAATTCTTTTTTTTTGAACTTAAAACCTTTAATCCCAATCTAGCTTCGCCTAACGTACCGCTTATAAAAATTAAATCATCTTCTTGTGCGCCTCCGCGTGAAAGAAAATCTTTTTTATTAACTTCGCCACAAACTCCAACCGAAACTGAGCATTCTCTTCCTTTGATCAAGTCTCCCCCAATAACAGGTACTTTGTAATCACTGGTAAAAAGCTTCAAACCTTCTGCAAATTTTTTTAACCAAGCGAGGTCAGTTGTTGGAGATACCAAACTGATGGAAAGCCATTTAAGAGTCCCTCCGCAAGCAGGGATATCGCTCGCGGCCACGCTACATGCTCTATAAGCAATCAGTTCAGGCTTCAGTGATTTAGGAAAATGAATATTTGAATTTGAGACGTCAGTAGAAAAAATTAAATCCAATTTGTTAGTTGAAAAAAGACCTGCATCATCGCCAGGTCCGACAATAATACCCGAGGAGTCATTGTATTGACTCCCCAAGTTTTTGAAATACTTTTGTAAAATTAAAAATTCATCCGATTCTTTCATGGAGAATCGGATAAATCATTAAGAATTGTAAGCTTCGAAAAGGCCTGTAGCACCCATACCGCCACCAACACACATGGTAACAATGCCGTATTTTCCACCTCTTCTGCTAAGTTCTCTGGCAACGTGTCCAACTTGACGAGAACCCGTCATGCCAAAAGGATGCCCTATAGAGATTGAACCTCCATTGACATTCAATTTATCACTTGGCAAACCAAGCTTATCTCTTATATAAACCACTTGAGACGCAAAAGCCTCATTAAGTTCCCAAAGATCTATATCTTCTAATTTTAAGTCAGCAGCTTTCAATAGCTTCGGAATAGAGTAAACGGGTCCTATTCCCATTTCATCTGGCTGACAACCCACAACTGTAAACCCTCTAAAATAAAGTTTCGGTGTTAGGCCAAGCTCCAAAGCTTTTTCTTCGCTCATTACCAAAGTTACTGATGCGCCATCTGATAATTGTGATGAGTTTCCCGCAGTAACCGAACCATTTTCTGGATCAAAAACTGGTTTCAAGGAAGACAAACCTTCTATAGTTGTTTCTGGACGATTACAATCGTCTCGGTCGACAGTGACCTCAACATCTTTTTCTTCACCCGACTCTTTGTTTACCAATTTCATTACTGTATCCATTGGTACAATCTCATCTTCATAGTAGCCTGCTTCTTGAGCAGCAGCTGTTCTTTGTTGGCTGGATAAAGCATATTCGTCTTGAGCTTCTCTGCTTACATTGTAACGTTTTGCTACGCATTCAGCAGTTTGGCCCATAGCGTGGTAAATCCCAGGCACATCTGCAGCTAATTGCTCATTTACGTACATGTGCATGTTTGTATTACCTTGAGTTGTTGAGATAGATTCGACTCCACCTGCAATGATGCAGTCACTAAAACCACTTTGCACTTGAGTTGCTGCCATCGCTACAGTTTGTAAACCTGATGAACAATATCTGTTTACGGTTGTTCCGCCAACCTCAATGGGAAGTTTTGACAACACTGCGACATTTCTTGCGATGTTATGCCCCTGTGCGCCTTCCGGTGCTCCACATCCTAAAATCATGTCTTCAACTAAAGACGGATCCAATCCAGGATTTCTTTCAAGCAAAGCATTTACTAAATGTGCAGTCATATTGTCAGCACGAGTTTGGTTAAATCCCCCACGGAAAGATTTAGCAAGTCCTGTTCGGACGCTATCAACGATTACTACGTTTCTCATAAAATCTCCTTTTTTTAGATTCTTGATTATAAAGATTAATTAAGGCTATTACTAATAAAAAAACCCCTGCGGATGCAGGGGTTTTTTTTAAGTAAAGGCTTAGATTAGAAACCTAATCCAAAACTCATTCCAAAGGATCTTCCTTCCCTTACGAATACTCCAGTAGTATGTCCTACTGAAGAATTTCCAACACCAGAACCGGTAACGTTTCTGTCATCGGTTAAGTTTTGCGCCCAGAATCTAANATTCCAGTCAGCATNNGTTGGAACNATCANTAANGAGAAGTTGANTTCATCCCATGCTTTGATTTTTTGTGCATCNATNTTGAATACACTTGANTAAGCATCAGATTGNTAGTAATAATCCAATCTTGGAGTTACTTCTAAGTTATTGGTTTGGAAGGTATANGCCAAGCCCATAGACATAGTCAATTCAGGNTAAGGCATNTCNTTTCCAGNTAAATTCTGCTCTAGTCCTGAGCTTAAGAATTTACCTTTAACACTTACACCGTCAACTACTGTAGAAGCACAAACTTCTCCAGTTGCTAAAGAAAGTTCGTTATTACGAGTAACATCTCCAGCATGATCAGCCATAGCTTGGAAAAGACCACAAATTCCACCAGTTTGAAGATCAGTACCAGTTGCTCTATTAACAAGCGACGGTAGTAACATTCCGGTTGTGCTGTTTGTATTAGTAGCATTTGCTTCAGCTCCGGCATAAATCAAACTAGCAGTTGGAGCTACAGCAGCTGTTCCACCTAATGCAGCAGGGAAACAAGAGTTTACCCCACCAACAGAAGCGAAGTTATGACAAACTTGACCTAAGTTTCCATAACCTACAGCAGCAGCACTTGATTCAAAAGGAATCATTGTATTGTTTACAGCACTGGCTGTTAAAGCTTTCTTAGTTCCACAAGAGTCTGCAGCGATAGTACCACCATCACCAGCTGTACAGTGCAGAGCTCGATAGATTTCATTAGTTGCAGCTAAACCTGCGTTTGCAGTAGCAGCGGCAGCGTCTCCAGCACCACCATCACCAACTGTTCCGCCTGCTGCCAAAGCAGCAAAAACAGGTGCAAATTGCACATCAAGGATTCTGCCATAAGTAGTACCCATAGCTTCTCTGTTGATCAAGAAAGAGTTCGCAGTAAAGTTTTTAGCAACATGCCAGTCGGTGTAACCGTCCATGCTGTTAGCTGCAGAACTTGAAGCTTGTTTACGATAATGACCACCCAAGTCATGAGGGTTGATCATTGAGAAAGTGCCTATCTCAGATGTTGCATAAGACATCATCATATTAAAGGATAAACCTGGGACACTAGGCGGAGTTAAGTATAGCTCCAGCTCAGCACCCATGTTTTCTAAAGGCATACCTGTGTTAATCGCTGTTTCATTTCTAATAACTCCAATGTGGAAGTTTTCAAAATCGTTGTAATAGAATGAAGCGTTAGCAACCAGACCAACTTCAGGTACGGATGCTTTAACACCAAACTCAATTGCATCTACCGCTGTGCTTTCAAAAGTAAAAGGTGTGTCTGGGAATTGTGCCGCATTAAATGGCGGGTTGAATCCACCACCTTTAAAACCTTTCGAGTAACTTGCATAGAACAAGGTATCGTCATTGATTTGAAAATCCCAAACCAATCTTCCTGTAGTTTCAGAGAAATCTTTTACTGTTGGTATACCAAATGCAGTGTAGTCAGCATTGTTTGCAGGCAAAGCTCCTAAAGGAGCAGAACCATTGGTAGTACCTTGAGCCACAGTTCCGCCAGGGAACATACCCACTTGCTGACCAATTGTACGAGCTCCAGCTGAATCTAAACCAGCANTGAAACAAGCAGCATTATCAGCTGTAGANTTTGNAAGTACCTCCTGTGCCAGGAACTGCAGTATATACCGCAGACTTAGCTCGACCCGTACTTGGATCAAAACCACAATCTCCACCTATTCCGCCTGTTCCTGCAGCTGCTCCAGCTCCTGTTGNANTCCAGTTAGAGATAACCGGAACTTTATAGAAAGTTGCATTCACTGAAACACCTTTGGTGTCTTCGTTGTAACGCAATCCTGCAGTTAGTCTGTGTCTTTCGTTTATATCAAAATAAAACTCAGTAAAAATTGCCGATGAATCTAACTTATAAGAATCGGTAACGTTATGAAAATGTTCAGTATACAAACCATCAATTCTAGAAATCATATCGTTGGCTAAATCAAATGGTGTTACGGTACCAGCACCTCCAAGACCTTGAATTCCAGCAGTTAAAGCCGCAGCTCCGCTAACAACCGCAGGATTTTGCAATAAGCCATTACCAGCAGCAACTGCGGCTGCACTACACGGAGCAGCAGTTGAGTTAAGTGCTGCACAAAGTACTGCGCCTCTCATTGCTGATCGAGTGCTTGAACCAATGGATCCAGGTAAAGATAAAGCATTTAAAGTAATACCTGAAGCATAAACATCATAGTAAGAATGCGTGTTGTTAGAAATATCTATCGCACCGATTAAGAAATTAAACATGCCATCCAAATCAGATACATACTTGATCTCAGTCGTTTTGGAATTAATTTTTTGGTGGAAAGCATCTCCAGATACTGGAAGGATGTGATTTCCTCTGACTCCCAATCCGCCTGGACAGAATATTCCAGACTTTAACTCTTCAACTACACAAGTAGGTGCAATTTGAGAGTTACTGTATCCCAAAGGCAAGCCTTCCCCTTTTGGATCAGTTGAAGCTGCATATAGAGGTGAAGCTTTTACGCCAGCACTCCATCTGACACCGCTTGCTTCCGAAGAAAAAGAANTTGTATCGCGATAAAATTTACGAAGATTATCATTGTATGAAACTGTTAATGAACCGTTATCAAAATCTTTTTCAAGAATAAATTGNGACGTGGATTCTTGCACATCGTGTCTAGGAGCAGCCCAAACGTTGCTTTGAAAGAAATCTTGTGGAACTGTTCCAGTGTCTTGAGGTAATAAAGGAGTGGCACCATTCATTGGTGCATAAATTCTACCTTCATCAGCAGTTCCGTTGGTTAAATTAGAAGGAACGTAAAAACCTAAAGTCTGACCAAGAAGTCCAGGAACTGTTGATCCATTAGAAATTGGATGAATTGGCTGGAATACTTGAGCTCCACCCATTACACAACCTTGAACTAAGTTACCACCCGTTTGACACCAAATACCATCTTGTTGCGTTCTTGATGATTCTTCATCAAAGGCATTGTGCATGAGAGTTATGGTTAAATCATCNGCAGGTTCCCACTGTAACGTTGCACGCCACATAAAACTGTCTCGGTTGTCAAAAGGTTGATCAGCTAATTTTGAATAGAGATTTTTATTTACCCCGTCTTTTTCAAAATTATTTACAGCCAATCTCATTCCAAGTTGTTCATTGATAGGAACGTTCAACATAAGATCAATTTGCTGCTGATCATCTTTACCGTATTGAACTCTTACTTTTCCTTCGAAAGCATCCAAATCAGGTCTTGCAGTAATGAGGTTTACAACACCACCTGTTGAATTTCTTCCAAATAATGTTCCTTGCGGTCCACGNAATACCTCAATTCGAGACATATCCATGTAACCCATTTCGTTAGTTGATGTAGCACCCAAAGGCAAACCGTTTAAGTGAACTTCCACCCCAGCATCAGAACTTGCAGCAGTTGCAAAGTTAGCAATACCTCTAATGGCAAAACCACCGCTACCAAAGGTATTAGCACTATACGAAACTCCTGGAACTTGCAATTGAATATCACTTGCAACTTCTATTTGACGTTCTGAAAGCATCTCATCGGTAAAAGCCGAAACTGCTATAGGCACGTCTTGTAAACTTTGTTCAGTTCTCTGTGCGGTTACAATTACCTCTTCAATTGTTGCTTGAGCATACAAAGTGGACACCAATAAAATGGAGCCAACAAAAGCCAAGCCTGTTTTAAAGAATTTACTCATCTAGAATCCTCCCCTAATGAGTTGAAATTAATTTGCGAAGAACTCAAGCAAGAAAAACTATAACTTTTGCTTATAAGCTTAAGGATTCTCCCCCTATTACCTTTGATAATACCTAATTTTAGAAGTACTGCAACCCTCTTTGAACAAAAAAAATCTCTAAGATAAAATCCGTTAAAATAATACTCCTCCAGCCGAATTAAAATTAATGAATAAAAA
>NZFZ01000018.1 GCA_002689405.1 Gammaproteobacteria bacterium
TTTGGATGGAATTTTGCTTATCTAATGATTGGCATAACTGTAATCTTCTTGTCTTTCATTTTTTTAATTATCATAAGAGAGCCAACCAGAGAGATTAGACCGCCAAAAGATTTTTTCAAGGAACCCCTTGCTTGGTTTGAAGATTCTTTTTTAGCACCTTTAAAAGACCTTTATTTAAGATACAAGAACCATTTGCTGCTGTTACTTCTTTTAATTTTTACTTATCGACTTAGTGATATGTTTTTAGGACCGATGGCTATGCCGTTCTACAGAGAAACAGGATTTACAAAAATTGAAGTTGCTGAAATAACTAATTTTTACGGACTTATCATGACTATCTTGGGTGGTCTATTTGCTGGAGCTTCAGTCTATCGTTTTGGCCTTTCAAAAAACTTGGTTGCAGGAGCCATTCTAACTCCTTTAACAAATCTGCCTTTTATATATCTGAACATGATTGGTCATGATGTAAATTTCCTCATAATCACGATCACTTTAGACAACTTTACTCAAGGATTTGTGAATGTGATGGGCGTTACTATTCTCGGTACAATTGTTTCGAAAAGTTTTACCGCAACACAGTTTGCTTTTTTGGTGGCATTGGTTTCAGTGCCTCCAAGGATTGTTTCAGGGGGCTCAGGAATAATTGTTGATAATATGGGGTTTCATGAGTTTTTTATAATTTGCGCTTTACTTGGAATTCCGGCAATTATTTTCTCGATAATGGCCCATAAAAGAAGACAGGAATTAGGTTTTGAATAGAAGCCTATATTTAAATAGATGGTTAAATAGTTTTTATATTCTTTTTTTAATTTCCTTGTATTTATTTTTTGCTCCTTTCGAGGATGATGGTCCAGAAATTTTTCCACACTTAGATAAGATTACGCATTTTTCTATTTTTTTCTTAATGACTGTCCTTTTAATACTCGGAAGATTGAAAAGGGATTACGCGATAATTTTTTGTATTTTGTATGCTTTATTTACTGAAATTGTTCAAACTTTTCTAAATTATAGAACCGGAAGTATTCTTGACTTTGTTTCAGATATTCTAGGTATAACCTTTGCAATTTTTTTTATTTTTTTTCTTGAAAAAAGAGCTAAAGAACTTAAATAAATAAGTGTTGTGAATTGAGCATTCGTTTAATAGAATGCGCTCTCACATTTGTTTAGTTATTTTTAAGGAGTGCTAATATGAAATTTAATCCATTAGGAGACAAACTTCTTGTAAGAAGAAGTGAAGAGGAAGAAACCACTGCAGGAGGTATTGTTTTACCTGGATCTGCAGCCGAAAAACCTTCCCAAGGTGAAGTGTTAGCTATTGGACCAGGAAGAGTTCTTGATTCAGGAGAAAAAGTTGAAGTTCCAGTAAGTGTTGGAGACACAGTTGTTTTTGGCCAATACGCAGGAAGTAATACCATTAAAGTTGATGGTGAAGAATTACTAATTCTTAGTGAAAGCGATCTTCTTGGAACGGTTTCCAAGTAAACAATTACATATTTTTTAATACGAGGTAAAAAATGGCAAAAGACTTAAAATTTAGTGATTCAGCTAGACAATTGATGCTTGACGGAGTCAATGTTCTTGCTGATGCAGTTAAGGTCACATTAGGCCCTAAAGGAAGAAACGTAGTTTTAGATAAATCTTTTGGAGCTCCTACGGTAACAAAAGATGGAGTTTCTGTAGCTAAAGAAATCGAGCTACAAGATAAATTTGAAAATATGGGTGCTCAAATGGTTAAAGAAGTTGCTTCGCAAACTTCAGATGCAGCTGGTGATGGAACTACCACTGCTACAGTTCTTGCTCAAGCAATTGTTAATGAAGGCCTAAAATCTGTTGCGGCTGGTTTCAATCCTATGGATCTTAAAAGAGGAATAGATAAGGCAGTAACGAAAGCTGTTGAAAGCATTCAAAGCATGTCCGAGCCTTGTGCTGACAGCACTGCAATAGCTCAAGTTGGCACCATTTCCGCCAATAGTGACGGTGAAGTTGGAGACATCATTGCTGAAGCTATGGAAAAAGTAGGAAAAGAGGGTGTCATAACTGTAGAAGAAGCTAGCGGTATTGAAAACGAATTGGAAGTTGTTGAAGGAATGCAGTTTGACCGTGGATACCTATCTCCATATTTCATAAACAACCAAGACAAAATGATTACCGAATTGGAAGATCCTATGATTCTTCTTCATGACAAGAAAATTTCCAATATCAGAGAACTTTTACCTTTGTTAGAAGCTGTAGCAAAAGCTGGAAAATCCCTTCTTATAATCGCTGAAGATGTTGAAGGCGAAGCCTTAGCAACATTAGTTGTTAACAACATGAGAGGTGTTGTGAAAGTTTCTGCTTGCAAAGCTCCAGGTTTTGGAGATAGAAGGAAAGCTATGTTGGAAGATATAGCAATTCTTACTGGAGGAACAGTAATNTCTGAAGAAGTTGGTCTCAGCCTAGAAGGTGCAACTATAGAGTCTCTAGGAACAGCTAAGAAAGTAGTCCTTTCAAAAGAAAANACTACTGTGATTGATGGCGCAGGTTCTCAAGACAACATTTCAGGTCGAGTTAATCAGATTAGAGCTCAAATTGAAGAAACTTCATCAGACTATGATAGAGAGAAACTTCAAGAGAGAGTAGCTAAGTTAGCTGGAGGAGTTGCTGTAATTAAAGTTGGAGCAGGTTCAGAGATTGAGATGAAAGAGAAGAAGGCTAGAGTGGAAGATGCTTTGCATTCAACTAGAGCAGCTGTCGAAGAGGGAGTTGTTCCAGGCGGAGGAGTAGCTTTAATTAGAGCATTGCAATCATCTGAAGGCCTTAAAGGAGATAACGAAGATCAAAACATTGGTATCGCAATTGCTTTAAAAGCAATGGAAGCTCCTATCAGACAAATCGTTCTCAATGCAGGTGAAGAAGCATCCGTTGTAGTTGATAAAATTAAATCCGAAAAAGGCAATCACGGATTTAATGCTGCTACATCTGAGTATGGCGATATGATTAAAATGGGTATTTTGGATCCGGCAAAAGTTACAAGAACCGCTCTTCAAGCAGCAGGTTCTGTCGCTGGCTTGATGATCACTACTGAGGCCATGGTTTCTGATATTCCAGAAGAAAATGCCGGTGGTGGAATGCCNGGTGGCATGCCTCCAGGAATGGGTGGCATGGATGGAATGATGTAAAAATCTCCTACCGAAAAAAAAGAGGTCATGTTAGGCCTCTTTTTTTTATTTTATGAATTTAGAATATAATAAACCTTTTAAAGGAGATCTAATGGAAATAGAACTATATTTATATAATGTCCTAGTGAGATGGGGGCACATCTTAGTTGGCATCGCCTGGATTGGGCTTTTATATTATTTTAATTTTGTACAAACAGAGTATGTAAAAATCGCAGATCCGGATGCAAAAGCAGATGTTATGAAAAAACTAGCACCCAATGCTCTTTGGTGGTTTAGATGGGCTGCTTTTTTAACTTTTTTGACAGGTTTATACCTTTTGTATGTTCAAGAAAGAGCGATTACTACAGCTATAACTTTAGGGTCATTAATGGGCATAATCATGATGTTGAATGTTTGGGGAATCATTTGGCGTAATCAAAAAATTGTCATTGGCCTTAAAGAAGGAGATGCNGCAGCAGCAGGTGCTAAAGCTGGCTTNGCCTCAAGGACAAATACTTTACTTTCTTTGCCAATGCTTTATTTTATGGTTTCTTCNGCTCATGGCGGAACGGCTTCTTACCCAAAATCGTATCTTTTAATTGATCAATCTGCTGCGGGTGGACCCATTGCAGGTTATTTAGGTTATGATTTTTGGATTGTNGTAGCTGCGGTNCTTTTGATTGAGTTGAATGCAATTTATGGAAAAATGTTTCCTGTTATTGCATCCGTGAGATCNGTTATAACTTCNAGCTTTATCTTAACTATTATTTTTTCTGGCTTAGTTTTTTATATCTAAGTCAATCATCGCTGGGTTCTTCATCTTCTTGTTCGATTTGAAGAACTCTCGCGATTTTAATCATATTGTTTCTAATCAAAACAGTTTCGATAACGTAATTATCTATTTCCATTTTGATATTGTTTTCAGGAATCGTTTCAACTTGATCAATAATTAATCCGTTTAAGGTTTTGGCTCCATTTATTGGAAGCTGCCAATTTAGTTTTTTATTTAGCTCTCTCAAGGGGATCGAAGCATCAATTAAATAACTACCATCTTTATGCTCCATAATTTCTACGGTCTCTCTATCGATATCCGTAGCAAGCTCACCAACAATTTCTTCGAGGACATCTTTGATCGTAACCAATCCCTTAACAGAGCCATACTCATCAATTATTACAGCAACCGTCTTTTTATTTTTTTGGAAATTGAATAATTGTGTNCTTAGAGGGGTATTTTCTGGAATGAAGTAAGCTTCATCTAAAGACTCAATCAAACTTTCTATTGATTTATCTTCATTAGAAAGAAAGGAAGTGATTCCATAAAGATCTATAACCCCTCTTAGTTCATCAAGAGATTCATCATAGACAGGTAAAAAATCTTTTTGATTATTTTGAAGGTTACTTAGAATATTTTCGATTGGTTGATTTATATCTATACCGATTACTTCACTCCTTTGTGTCATAACCTCATCTACAGAAACTTTATCCAATTCCAAAACACTGATTAACATATCCTGATATTTCTTGGGAATTAAATCTCCAGAGTTTTCTAAGACACTTTTTAGCTCTTCAGGTGATAAATCTTCGTTAATAGAAGTTTCTTTTGTTCCCAATAACCTCATAAAAAAGTTTGAAAAGAAATTAACAAATAACACTAAAGGTCTAAGTATCTTTTGTAAATATTTAAGGATTAGAGATGCTGGAAGAGCAACTTTTTCTGAATTCAATGCTGCAAAAGTTTTTGGAGTGATCTCAGCAAAAACTAAAATTATTAAAGTTAAGACGATTGATCCTATTACAACACCACTATCNCCAAATAAATTTAGACAAAGTACAGTTGTTAGTGAAGCAGCAAGGATATTTACAAAATTATTTCCTATGAGAATAACACCAAGTAATCTGTCAGGTCTTTTTAAAAGTTTGTCAGCTCTAATAGCTCCTTTATCGTTTTCTTTTACCAAATGTTTAAGGCGATACCTATTCAAGGACATCATGGCCGTTTCTACTCCAGAGAAAAAAGCAGAAAGAAATAGCAGAAAAACGATGCTTGATAGCAGCATCCAGGGATTAACTTCAGTCAATTGTAGAAATTATGTGAATTGTTTGCATTTTTTTACAATTATAGGAAGGTTTTACTTGAATACAAAATTAAATTACTTAGAATACGTTTCTCAAAGAGATTTATGGTAACTATAAGATTAGCCAGAGGAGGCGCTAAAAAGCGTCCTTACTTTCATATTACCGTTGCTGATTCACGAAGAGCTAGAGATAGTAAGTACATCGAAAGAGTAGGCTTTTTTAATCCTATTGCCTCAGNTCAAAATGACAGACTTAGTATAGATCATGAAAGATTAGACTATTGGGTNAGNAAAGGAGCTCAAGTTACCGAGAGAGTTAANACTNTNATNAAAGAGTCAAAACTTTCAACAGAAGATTTCAATCAATTAATTNCAAAGAAAGANAAACTCAGGTTANTNAAACTTGAAAAGAAAAAANCTTCANCCTCNGAANNAGANACTGAAGNAAGTTCTTNNGAAGGAGAAGAAGTCTNNGCNGAGACAGAAAATACAGAACCAAAAAGTACCAATAATAATAACCAATCAAACAATGAGGATAATCTAATGGAAAAAACCGAAGATATTATCGATAAGGTNGCAGAAGGTNCAAAAGANGTAGCCGAAGGCGCTGCTGAAGCTGTAACNGATGTAGCTGAAGGNGCAGTNAATGTTGCTGAAGAAGTAGTAGAAACTGCAGAAGATGTTGTTGAAGACGCTGCNAAAGCNGTAACAGANGTCGCTGAAGGAGCTGCNAATGTAGCTGGCGATGTTGTTGAGACTGCNGAAGATGTTGTTGGAGANGCAGTTGATGCNGTNAAAGATGTTGCCGAAGGTGCAGCTGATGTTGCNGNCGATGTTGTTGACACNGCAAAAGAAGTGGCAGGCGATCTTGCTGAAGGCGATGTTGTTGAAGCAGTAAAAGACGTAGCTGAAGGCGCAGNNGATGTTGCNGAAGANGTNGTCGAAACTGCAGTTGATGTTGCTGAAGATGCNGTTGAAGCAGTAAAAGACGTAGCTGAAGGCGCAGCTGATGTAGTTGAAGANGTTNTCGAAACTGCNGAAGATGTNGTTGAAGATGCAGTTGANGCTGTGAAAGATGTTGCTGAAGGCGCNGCTGATGCAGTNGNTGATGCAATTGATGCTGTCAAAGACGCATTCACATCNGACGACTCTAAAGACGATAAATAAATTATCAAAATGACCTACCAAGATGATGATTTCATTTTGGTAGGNAATTTTGGTCGTCCAATCGGTCTTAAAGGAAGTATCAAATTAAATTCCTTCACAAGACCTCCTGAAAATATAAAATCTTANAANTCTTTCTTTATGAAAGAGANTTCCCANTTTGTTGAATTAGAAGTAAAAAAAATAACTACTTCTGGNAAAAATTTAATCATTTTCTTGNATAACTGTAATTCTCTTGAAGAGGCTGAAGAAACTTTTAAAGGTAGGGAAATATTTATTCCTAAATNAGATCTNCCTGAAACAGAGGATAAGTTTTATTGGAATGATNTAATTGGNTTAGAGGTAATNATNCGAAGNTCAGAAAAANNCTTAGGTANNGTCCATTCTCTTATNGAAACAGGCTCTAATGATGTGCTAATAATTAAAAATCNCAATCAAGAAGATATTTTGATTCCTTTTATCATGAAGCAAGTAATTCTNGAGGTAACAAAAANAAGCATTTATGTAGATTGGGAGATTTAANTGAATTTTACTTTTATTTCCTTGTTTCCCGAAATCATAAGATCTGCATTGAATGAAAGCATAACCAAAAGAGCTATNGAAAANTCTTTNATNTCTTTTNAAACGNTNAANCCTAGAGATTATCTTAAGACCAAAGAAAGGATTGATGACAAAGTTTATGGCGGCGGTCCGGGAATGCTTTTGAAATCTGAACCTTTAATGAAAGCCATAGACNATGCAACTTCTAAATTTNATAGANCAGANAGCAAAATTATTTATTTATCTCCAAAAGGCAAGNCATTTACTCAANAAACTGCTGAGACTCTGGCTTTGGAGAAAAATATANTATTNATTTGTGGTCGCTATGAAGGAATTGATCAGAGAATCATTGATNANTANGTGGATGACGAGATAAGNATTGGTGATTATGTTCTCTCCGGTGGAGAGCTACCAGCTTTAGTAGTATTTGATGCTATCGNAAGGAATATNGAGGGAGTCTTAGGAGANGACGCATCTCTTGAGCAAGAATCNTTTTCCGGAGGACTATTAGAATATCCTCAATATACCAGGCCTGAAAAAATGAAATTGGGTGATGTGCCAAAAGAATTATTATCTGGAAATCATGCGGTTATAGAACAATGGCGAAAGAAACAGATGCTAGGAATTACNGCTTNNAGAAGAAAAGATCTTCTNGAAAAAATNAAATTGTCANCTGAAGAAAAAGCTCTTTTAGAAGAATTTTTTGATGAACTTGAGTAATAATCTGATAGAATTCTTTCCCTTGTAGATAAGCATTATCAGAAATGAGCAGNAAAAGAACATCTGTCCAAGTCGTAGAGGCAGCACAACTTAAAGATAATATCCCTGATTTTAATCAGGGGGATACTGTTTTAGTTGAGATCGTAGTTAAAGAAGGAGACCGAGAGAGAACTCAACCTTTTGAAGGTGTAGTAATTGGGATAAAAAACAGAGGTCTAAATTCTGCTTTTACAGTAAGAAAGATTTCCAGTGGTGTTGGTGTTGAAAGGACATTTCAAACTCACAGTCCATTAATAAAATCCATTAAAGTTAAAAGGAAAGGTAAGGTTAGGCAATCTAAACTTTATTACTTAAGAGAACGCTCTGGAAGATCNGCAAGAATAAAAGAAAAAGTATAATCNCATAATGAGTGATTCGGATAGGCAAATTCTTGATGCCTTNATCGATAATATCTGGATTGAAAANGGATTGAGTCAAAANACATTAGANTCATATAGAAGTGATCTTGAGCAATTTTCCNCNTGGCTTGAAAAAAATAANCTTANTTATATAAAAACTTCCAAGAAAGAAATTCTNTCTTATTTNTCTTTTCTTTTTCAAAAAGGNTTAGGAAGTAAAACAGTTGCCAGAAAACTTTCTTCATTAAAATCTTTNTTCCGCTANTTGGTCTTTAAATCCATTATTNCAAANGATCCNTCAAGNGAGGTAGAAACGCCAAAATTATTAAAGTCCATTCCCAAATCCATTTCAGAAAAAGAAGTTGAAGCATTGTTAGNTGCNCCTGATGAAANNACAGATATCGGACTTAGAGATAAAACNATGATNGAGACTTTATATTCTTGTGGGCTGAGAATTTCAGAANTAANAAATTTANAATTNCTAAATCTTAACTTGCGCCAAGGTGTGATNAGAGTAATTGGAAAAGGCCAAAAAGAAAGATTGGTNCCAATGGGCNATCAGCTTATTGNTTTATTAGAACTCTACATTTCCTCTTCAAGNAAAAATCTTCTNAATAAAAGANACTCTGACTTTTTATTTTTATCAANAAGAGGNCAAAGAATGACTCGTCAATCCTTTTGGCATAGGATNAAACACTATTGTTTGGCTTCAGGTTTTGAGCCAGATAAAATTTCNCCTCACGTACTTAGACATGCTTTTGCAACCCACCTTTTAAANAATGGGGCTGACTTAAGAGTNGTACANCTTTTNCTCGGACATAGCGACTTAAATACAACGCAAATTTANACTGAGGTTGCTAGACAACGNCTGAAAAGACTTCATACTGAGCACCATCCACGAGGCTAGAANATGATTATTNTNAGGTTTATTNTTTTGTTNTTTTCTTTGCANAGTTTTGTTTTAGATAAAGACNNAATAAAAGCAAAATTAAATGAAATCATTCCTGANGAGATATCGGTAGATANNGTTGAAGATACTTATTCCNCAAACTTTTTTTCGGTTGAATTNTCTGANGGNTCTTTATTTTACGTAACNGCAGATGGTGAATTCATCATCAATGGCGATCTTTATCAAATCNAAAAAAACTCTTTGATAAATTTTTCAGACATGCGAGATTCTAAGAAAAGAATTAATAGAATACTTGAAATAAATCCAAGTGAGTTTATTACCTTTGAGCCCAAAGAAAAGAAAACAGACATCTATGTGTTTACTGATGTTGATTGTGGGTATTGTAGAAAATTGCATTCTGAAATCACAAACTATCTAGAAAATGGCATACAAGTTAATTATTTAGCTTATCCAAGAGAAGGTTTAGAAAGTGAGACTTATCAAAAAATGAAGACTGCCTGGTGTTCGAATGATCCTCAAGTAAGTTTGACGACTCTAAAACTTGGAAAAACTATCAAAAGCGATGATTGCACTAAAAAAATTGTTTCAAAACATTATAATTTAGCCAAAGAATTTAATGCCCGAGGAACTCCTACTATAATTCTTGAGAACGGTTTCTTATTAGCAGGTTATCACTCTGCAGAGGAGATATTGAATTTTTTAAAAAAATAACTATGGANAAAAACTTTTCTTCAATAGATCGACTACCTCCTTATGTTTTCGAGGAAATTGGCCAACTTAAAATGGCGGCNCGAAGAAGGGGTGAGGATATTATTGATTTTGGAATGGGAAATCCTGACGGNGCAACTCCTGATTTTATNGTCGAGAAGCTTAAAGAGGTTGTCATGCGACCCGATACCCATCGTTACTCTCAATCNAAAGGTATACCNAAATTAAGACANGCNATAACNGATTGGTATGCTAGAAAATTTNATGTTGNANTGGATCCNGAAGAAGANGCAATAGCCACTCTTGGTTCTAAAGAAGGCTTGAGTCATTTAGCCATTGCCACAATGGATAAGGGAGACGTAATTTTNGTACCAAATCCAGCTTATCCAATACATCCTTTTGGTTTTGTAATTGCTGGNGCGGANATTCATCACGTACCAATCGGACCAGGCATTGATTTCTTTAAAAGTTTAAAAGATGCAATNAAAAATTCTTTTCCAAANCCTAAAATGTTGCTCATTAATTTTCCAAGNAACCCAACAACNAGTTGCGTNGATTTAGATTTTTTTAAAGAAGTTATCGCTATTGCNAAAGAGCATAANATTTGGGTTGTTCATGANTTGGCTTATGCTGATCTTTGTTTTGATGGTTATGAAGCTCCTTCAATTCTTCAAGTAGAAGGNGCAAAAGATATNGCTGTTGAGTTTTATACTCTNTCAAAAAGCTACAATATGCCAGGTTGGCGCTTAGGNTTTTGTTGTGGCAACAAAGAACTNATAGCTGCATTAGCAAGATTAAAATCTTATTTTGATTACGGTCACTTCACACCCATNCAGGTNGCTGGAATAGAAGCTTTNAATAATGGCGATAAAGAAGTAGAAAANATTTGCCAAACNTATAAATCTCGAAGAGATGTACTTTGTGATGGTTTGAATTCATTTGGTTGGAGCATTGAAAAACCNAAAGCAACTATGTTTGTTTGGGCAAGAATNCCTGAATCGTTTGAAATGAAGTCTATGGAATTTTCTAGATTCTTATTNGAAAAGGCNAAAGTTGCCGTTTCTCCAGGTTTGGGTTTTGGAGAGTATGGAGATGACTTTGTTAGATTTTCTTTGATTGAAAATGAACAAAGAACGAACCAGGCAGTCAGAGGTATAAAAAAAGCCTTCAAAGAGTATCTATAATGACAAATNTAAAAATAGGTTTATGCGGNACTGGAAATGTCGGATCANCTTTTNTTGAAAGTATCGTTTCTTCGGAATCTCTTATAAATCAAAATTATGGTTTGAACATTTCAATATCTTTGATTGGNGCAAGAANAGGCAAGGTANCCGGNGTCTCTGATATTTCAGTTATTACNGATATTCAANANGTTGCNAANTCANATGATGTTGATGTTGTTGTGGAGTTGATTGGCGGGNTTGAAGACGCTTANAAANTAGCTATTTCAGCNCTTAAAAATAAAAAACATTTTNTCACGGCAAATAAAGCTCTNATTGCNGCTCATTCAAAAGAACTTTTTNAATTGGCAAAGGAAAATAAGGTTCACATCGGTTTTGAGGCTTCCGTAGCTGGNGGNATTCCAATNATTAGAACCATNAGAGATGGNTTAATTAGTAATCAGATAAATTCCTTTGCAGGAATATTNAACGGNACTTCCAATTTTATTTTTTCTAAAATGGCNGACGAAAAGTTNTCTTTTGATNCNGCANTGNCTTTGGCTCAAAAGGAAGGGTTTGCTGAACCCGATCCTANTTTTGATATTTCNGGTCAAGATGCTGCACAAAAAACAAGTATCCTAGCGACACTTTCNTTTTTTCAAAACTCCTCAATGGAAAANGTTTATTTTGAAGGAATNGATAAAATNTCTCCTGATGACATAGATTANGGCAAGCAATTNAATTTTNTTTTGAAGCCTTTATCGGTTGGCATNCNAAANAANGACCAGATTACTCTTGGTAGTTTTCCTGCTTTTGTAAAAACAGATTCGCTTTTGGCNTCAATCCAAAANGAAAANAACGCAGTGCTTGTAAATGCTGANAATGTTGGNGGNACGATGTATTCTGGACCAGGNGCAGGAGCCAAGCCAACNGCNAATTCGGTCTTATCAGACGTTATTGATATAGCACGAGGAAAAATTTTTGATTATGGAAAATTTGTAGAACAAAACCTTTCTTCAAGTTTTGATAATTTTTCCTGTGATCGCTACCTAAAACTNCAAGTAAATGATAAACCTGGAGTAGTCGCAAAAATTTCTACTTTGTTGGCGAACAACAATCTCTCAATTGATAATCTTATTCAAAAGGAATTAGAGAGAAGCGATGACCAAATACCTTTGGTTATTGTACTGAGTAACTCCGATGAAACTACTATCCAAGAGACTATTAAAGAATTGGAAGCTTTAGATGAGGTTTCAGGNCCATTAACTCATATTAGGATTTTAGATATCTAAAATGAAATACTTCAGCACTAGAGGAAATTCAGAAGCACTAAACTTTGTTGATGTGCTTACATCAGGTACTGCAAAAGATGGTGGATTATATGTGCCAGAAAATTTTCCAAAGTTTTCAAAAGAAGAAATCGCTGATTTTGAGACTGCAAGCTATCAAGACCTGGCTTCGCATCTTTTGTATCCATACGTTGAAGGTTTTTTATCAAAAGATGACTTTGAGCAAGTTGTAAAAAATGCTTATGAGTCTTTTACTATTCCTGAAGTTGTAAAGTTAGTTGAAACAAAAAACATTGGCTATGTCCTTGAATTGTTTCATGGTCCAACTTTTGCTTTCAAAGATGTAGCTATGCAATTGTTGGCGGCTTTATTGGATAAAGCTGCTGAAAAAACAGATAAGAAAATCGTTGTTCTTGGAGCTACTTCAGGCGATACAGGCTCTGCTGCTATAGAAGCATGTAAAAAATTCGAAGACATAGATATTGCTATTTTATTTCCTCATCAGAAGATATCTCCTGTTCAACAAAGACAAATGACAACTTCAAATGCAAAAAATGTATTTCCTTTGGCAGTGAAGGGTGATTTTGATGATTGTCAAAATTACGTAAAAAAAATGTTCATAGAAAACAATAATGAAGAGGTTAAGTTTGTATCAATCAATTCAATTAATTGGACAAGAATCATGGCACAAAGCGTCTATTTTTTTTCCACTAAACTTCAACTAAAAAAAGATTATATAGCTTCTATCCCTTCTGGAAACTTTGGACATGCGTATGCTGGTTGGACGGCAAAAAATATGGGTCTTTCATTTAAAGGAATCAATATTGCAACCAACAAGAANGACGTTTTACATAGACTTTTCTCTGATGATGTATATCAAAAAAAAGAAACATCTGCTTCGCTTGCTCCATCTATGGACATTTCTGTNGCGAGTAATTTTGAAAGGTTATTGTTTGAGATTTACAAAAAAAATGGNACCAAGCTTAGCGATACTTTCTCATCATTTCCTGCAAAATCTATNGATTTCAATCAATCCGATGAAATCTGGCAAGAAGTGAAAGCTTTTTTTCAAAGCTCTACTTGTGATGATAAAAAAATTGTTGAAACAATTGTAAAAAGCTTTGAAACAGAAAATATTTTGTTTGACCCTCATACTGCAACAGCAATAAAGGGAAACAAAGATCTCAATCTTGACCCTTCAGAGCTTGTAACCTTTGCTACAGCTCATCCAGCTAAATTTCCAGATGCAATAAATAAAGAATTGGATATTTTAGACGAAAATACTCCAAGCTCCTTAAAGGAAATTATGACTAAAGAAGAAACTTTTTCAGTGCTTGAAAATAATTTTGAGGACCTGAATAATTATCTTAATTCGGAGGTTCTTAATTAAATGGTTGAGCTGTCTTTAGGCGAAAGAATCAAAGTTGCTGCTAAGTCTCTAGCTGAGCTTAGGGGGTACCTTTGACTTTGAAGAAAAGAAAAAACGCTTAGACGAAATCAACACCAGACTTCAAGATCCTGAAGTTTGGTCCAATCAAGAAGAAAGTCAGAAATTAGGCAAGGAAAAAGCTTCCTTAGAAAAACTCGTTGATTTGGTAGAGGGATTAAATAACTCTGTAGAAGATCTGAATGAATTATTTGAGCTAAGCGAAGATGAATCAGAAGCAAACCAATTAAAAGAAGANCTTTTTAATGTTGAAGAAAAAATTGCGGATTTGGAGTTCCGTAGGATGTTTTCAGGAAAGATGGATCAAGCAAACACCTATCTTGATATTCAGTCTGGTTCGGGGGGNACGGAAGCTCAGGATTGGGCAGAAATGCTCTTACGGATGTATTTGAGATGGGGCGAAAACAAGGGTTTTAAAACCGAATTAATTGAAGTCTCTCCAGGAGAAGTTGCAGGAATTAAAAGCGCTACTATTAAATTTGAAGGCGAGTTTGCTTATGGTTGGCTTAGAACAGAATCAGGTGTTCATCGNCTGGTAAGAAAGTCNCCTTTCGATTCTGGAAATCGTCGTCATACCTCTTTTGCGTCAATTTTTGTNTCGCCAGAANTAGATGATGATATTCAAATAGATNTAAATCCTGCNGACATTCGNATCGATACTTANCGAGCNAGCGGNGCAGGNGGNCAACACGTNAANAAAACNGATTCNGCAGTGCGTTTGACTCATATGCCTTCAGGNGTNGTGGTGCANTGNCAAACACAAAGATCNCAACATAAAAACAAAGATAGTGCNATGAAGCAGTTACGNGCAAAGCTCTTTGAGATAGAATTAAAAAAGCAACAACAAGAAATGGAAAATTTAGANGCATCGAAAGCAGATATCGGTTGGGGAAGTCAAATTAGATCTTACGTATTAGACTCGGCAAGAATTAAAGACCTCAGAACNGGCGTAGAAACAGGAAACTGCAACGATGTNCTNGATGGAAATTTAGATTTNTTTATTGAAGCCAGTTTAAAGCAGGGAATTGAATAATGTCTCAAGACAAAGAAGAAAGTCATTTAATTGAAGAAAGGCGAAAAAAACTTGCTGAGCTTAGGCAGGCTAACAAGGCTTTTCCAAATGATTTCAAAAGAAAACATTTAGCTCAAGAATTAAAAAACGAGTTTGATGAGTTTTCCAAAGAAGAATTAGAAAAGAAGAAGGCAAAAGGAGTAGTTGCTGGACGCATCATGCTNAGAAGAATGATGGGCAAGGCAAGTTTTACAACCATTCAAGATTTTTCTGGAAGAATTCAGCTTTACATCAGAGCTGATGAAATTNCGAACTACGATGAATTTAAAAATTATGACTTAGGAGATATTGTCGGTGCAGAAGGTACGGTATTTAAAACCAATACTGGNGAACTTTCGATACACGTCAAAAAATTAAAACTCTTAACCAAATCTTTACGACCATTACCGGAAAAACACTTAGGTTTAACTGATACCGAAATACGTTATCGCAAACGTTACCTGGACTTATTGACCAATCCAGAAAGTTTAGAAGTCTTCAAAACTAGAGCAGAAATAATAAGCAATATTAGAGCTTTTATGCTGGCTGATGACTTTATTGAAGTTGAGACTCCTATGATGCATCCCATTCCTGGAGGAGCCACAGCAAGGCCTTTTGTCACGCATCATAACTCTTTGAATATGGATTTGTTTTTAAGAGTTGCACCAGAATTATATTTGAAGAGATTGGTTGTTGGCGGATTTGAAAAAGTGTTTGAGATCAATAGAAATTTTAGAAATGAGGGGCTTTCAACTCGACATAATCCAGAATTCACCATGTTGGAATTTTATACCGCCTACGTTGATAGTGACTTTCAAATTAAATTTGTAGAGAAGATGTTGAAAGCAATTACAAAATCACTGCCTCAAAAAACAAATATATTCAAAAAAGCTTTTCACAAATTGACTATGGATGAGGCAATATTGCAATTNACTTCTCTGAAGAAAAAAGACTTAAGCGATGCCAAGAAGCTCAAGGAATTTTGCAAGGCAGAAAAAATAAAAACGAATAAAAAGGGTTCATTAGCCATAATTAAAAATGAAATATTTGAAGCATTGGTCGAAGAGAAACTTATAGAGCCTACTTTTATTACTGAATATCCAATTGAAGTTTCACCCTTGGCAAGAGCTTCGACTGTGAATCCTGAGGTGGCAGAAAGATTTGAACTTTTTATAGACGGTAAAGAGATTGCTAATGGCTTTTCCGAGTTAAACGATCCTGAAGAACAAGCAGAACGTTTCAAAGATCAAGTTGCTAAAAAGGATTCNGGTGATAANGAAGCGATGCATTTTGATAAAGATTACATCGAAGCTCTAGAGCATGGNTTAGCACCNTGTGCCGGNGTTGGTATTGGCATAGATCGATTAACCATGTTAATTACCGGTACCGAATCTATTCGAGATGTTTTATTATTTCCTCAACTAAAAAATAAATAAGAATTATGAGTAAAGATTGGACAAAAATTAGAGCAAAAGTAAAAGATTTCATNGAAAGTGAAATTTATCCTAAAGAAACTGAGTTAGCTAAGGGNACTCCCGAGGCNCGAGAAATGCTTGGNTCATTAATGCAATTGGCAAAGGATGAAAAAATTTGGGCATTGGGACACCCAGAAGATATTGGTGGAGGCGGGATGCCTTTTATGGAATACGTATACGTAAATGAGGTCATTGGTAGATCTTCTTTTGCAATGGTGGCATTGGGCACACATTCTCTACAAGATTCAATAATGCTTCGAGAATTTGCTTCCCCACACTGGCGCGATCAATATCTCGAACCATTAGTTCAAGGAGAAATCTTTCCAAGTTTTGGCATGACTGAGCCTGATGTTGCAAGTTCTGATCCTACTCAATTACAAACCACAGCTATCCTTGATAATGGTATGTGGAAAATAAATGGCACAAAATGGTTTACCACTGGAGCTGCCAGAGCTGCCTACACCACAGTGATGTGTCGAACCGAATTAGATGCTCCTAGTCATGGCGCTTTTAGCATGATCATTGTGCCAACAGATAATCCAGGTTATAAAATTGTTCGAGAAACTCCTGTACTAGGCATTAATGGTGGACACTACGAAGTTAAATACGACAATGTCGAAGTTCCTGAAGAAAATTTATTAGGTCCAAGGGGACAAGGATTCATCATTGCACAGAAACGACTAGGACCCGGAAGAATTTTTCATTGCATGCGCTGGTTGGGNCAAGCTCAAAGAGCTTTTGACTTGCTTTGTGAAAGAATGCATGAAAGAGAAACTTTTGGGACACCACTAACGAAAAAACAACTGCTGCAAAAATTTGTTTTCGATAGTGCNTGTGAAATTCAAGCTTCTCGTCATTTGACCCTTGATGCTGCTAAAAGAATTGANCAGGGAGATGATGCGAGAATTGAAATCGGTTTGATTAAAGTGGTTGGGGCAGAGATGCTACACAATGTCATAGATCGAGCTATTCAAGTTCATGGTGCAAAAGGACTCACTGATGATACGCCATTAAGTCTAATGTATAGACATGCTAGAGAAGCAAGAATCTACGATGGTCCTGATGAAGTTCATGTCCAATCTGTTGCCAGACGTATTCTTAAGAATTATGAAAATAATGGCCCTGGGTGGGATTTTGGCGAGCGAGATGCATCCTTAGTATCTTAAAATGTCAGACTTCCAGGAATTTTTAGAAAATTCTCTGCAGCAAAAAATTAAGCAACTGATTCCTCTCACAGGAGGAGCTTCTGC
>NZFZ01000019.1 GCA_002689405.1 Gammaproteobacteria bacterium
CCTCTTTTTGGATTATCATCAAACCCTCTACTTCGGTAATCAAACCAGCTGAACTTATCATTAGAATCCGGGAAAAACTTTCTGTAAGAATCAAAAAATCCCCAATTTTTTATTTTTTCTAACCATTCTCTTTCTTCAGGTAGGAAACTACATTTTCCCGTTGCAAGCCATCTTTTTCTATTGTTTTCTCCAATACCTATATCAATATCTTCTGGGGAAATATTTAGGTCTCCCAAGATAATAATATTGTTTTCTGCAGTAAAATTTTCATTCAAATAGATCATAAGATCCTTAAAAAACTTTTCCTTATAAGGAAATTTTTTTGGATGATCTCTGCTTTCTCCTTGAGGAAAATACCCATTGATAATGGTAACTTCTTGAGAAGAAAATTTATGTTTTGACGAAATTAGTCTACATTGAGCATCTTCTTCATCTGTCGGAAAGCCTATTTGAAAATCCAAAGGTTCTGATTTGTAAAGAGTTGATACTCCGTAATGTCCTTTTTGCCCATTAATTATGGCTTTGTAACCCAGTTCATTTATTCTTTCCATAGGATAGTTTTCATTATCTACTTTTGTCTCTTGCAGACAGATAATGTCTGGCGAGTGTTTATCAATTAATGCGCTCATCTGGTGCAGCCTTGCTCTTAAGCCATTTACATTGAAAGAAAAAATTTTCATCTGAATTCCAAGCTAGAAAGCCTTTTAGGCTTATTAAAATAAATTTGATCAATTAAAATTCTTGCTGCTTCTTCAAGAACCATTTTCTCCGAAAACTCATTTAATTCTTCAGGATCAGCATCTAAAAACTCTTGAAAATTTAAATAGGGCTTTAAACCTACAGAAACTCTAAATCTATTTTCAATGAATAGTCTTTTTTCTTCTTGCGCTTTTTTTTCAGATTTTCTTACTAAATAATTTACTGGAATAAATTTTTTATCAAATTCTTTTTTGCTGTGAATTTTTTGATCTTTAATGTACTCATTCAAGTTTGAATCGGATACTCTTTTTTTTGAGAAACTTTGAATCATCTCTATATTTGAAGTTGAATTAAAGGGCTCATACTCTAAAGATGAAATATCATCATATGGAAGAGAGTTTTCAAGAGCCATTTCTCCAACTTCTTCACTATCAAAAACATAAGGCAGGTTAATATCAGGGATAACTCCTAAATTTTGGGTGCTTTTCCCAGAGACTCTATAAAACTTCTGTTCGGTAAATTTTAGTTGCCCATAAGAAAGATTTTCCAGTCTTTGAACAGTCCCTTTCCCGAAAGTGTTTGAACCTACAATTAATCCTCTTTTGTAATCTTGAAAAGCTCCTGCAAGAATTTCCGAGGCCGAGGCACTTAACTTATCAACCAAAATCATTACTGGCCCATCATAGTTTTGAATCCCTCTTGTGTGACCCAGAGGCTGAATCGAGCCATTCGACTCCATTACTTGAACAATACTTCCTTTTCCAATGAAAAGCTTGGCAAGCGAGTAAGCTTCATATAGAGAACCTCCAGAATTTCCTCTCAAATCAAGAATGACTCCATCTACTTGTTCTTCTTTTAATTCCCTTAATAGGTTCCTGACATCTTTTGAACTACTTTTGTAGTTAAATTGATTTCTGCTAAATGCATCAAAGTCCATATAAAAAGCAGGTAAATCTATTACCCCTATATTGTAAGATTTATTTGGTTTATATATCTCTACCTTCTTTTTCTTTGCGGCTTGATCTTCTAGTTTTACCAATCCTCTGGTGATTTCTATGACTCTACCTAAAATGTCATCTGGAGACGAATTAGGAATAACTTCAAGTCTGACCTTAGTATTTTTTGGACCCCTGATGAGTCTAACCACCTCATCAATTCTCCAATCTCTTACATCTTCTATATCATTTTCTGGCAGAGAGGCTACCCCCACAATTTTGTCATTAACTTTTAGGAGACCTGATTTATCAGCTGGCCCACCTGGAATTAATCTGACTATTTTGGTAATGCCATCCTCTATAGATAAAATTGCTCCAATACCTTCTAGAGACAGACTCATATTTATCTCAAAGTCTTCTTGAGATTTTGGAGATAAATAATTTGTATGAGGATCGTAAAGAGATGTAATCGAATTTATGTATAAAGAAAAGATATCGTCTGACTTAATTCTTTTTAAACTTTTGATTCTGTTTTTGAGTCTTTTGAGAAGTTTTGACTTAGAGTTTTCAAAATTATCATTAGATAAAAGAATGTTTATAAATTCATTTTTTATTAAAAGAGCATGATAATTTTTAATTGAGTCTAAGGCATTAAATCTTTTTTCATCTTCTCTACTTTTTTTAATAAATTCTGTTGTATTTAAATCAGCTGAAGTATCAATCAAATCAACAACGTCTTTTTGATAGTTAATCAATTCAAGTGTTCTATCAGAATAATTTTGATAAATTTTAAAAATTTCGTCTAGGTTGAAAATGTTCTTGAATCTAGCTTTGTATGAGTTGAACTCTCCAGAAGTAAATACAATTTTTTCTTTATCTATATTTACCAAAAAGTTATCAATAACTTTTTGTTCATTGATTTCAATATTTTTTTTAAAGTGATTTTGGTCNAGAATTTCTATGATTTCATTTATGACCGGTTTATATTCATTTTTTACCTCCAAAAATTCTTCACTTGGAAGATTTAGTGAAGTCAGAAAGTAAATTAAAAGAACAAGAATTTTATTAAATTTNAACGCCATAGATTTAGTCTCTATTACTGAGCAAAAGGTCTTTTTCCAGCCACAATGAATTTAACCATTCCTTGAATTCTGATCTCAGAGANTGATTGTCTAATAAATTCTCATTGAGAAATTTTTTTGGGATTTTTATTTCCTTAATAATAATTTTAACTGAATTCACTCTTCCACAAAGATAGTCCCAAAAACTTATTTTTTTTGAATCAAACTTGATTGTAAAATCAATCAGAGAATCAATCTTATTCACAAGACTTAGCGCCGTAGCCAAGCCTCCTTCTTTAGGCCTCAAAAGATTTTTAAAAGGACTATTTTGATTATGATGTTTTTTAAGAGTAAATCTTGTACCCTCAGCAAAACTGAATACAGTTACAGGATAAAGGGCATAATGTTTCAAAGCTCTTTTCATTTCTCTCACATCCTTTCCAGCCAGCTTGGGATTTTTTTCAAGTTGTTTTTTTGTATACCTCTTNAAAAAAGGCATATCTAAAGCCCACCATGAAAGACCAATAANTGGAACGTANATNAGAACATATTTCATAAAGAACTTAAGCATGGGCATCTTTCTGTTAGTAATATCTTGCAGAAGAAATATGTCCGCAATTGATTGGTGATTTGAAGTTGCTATGGTCCAGCCATCGGACTTGATATTTTCTTTACCTATTATTTGCCATTTGGGGTTATGCAAAGCTTTTACCCAAATTTTATTGGTGAAAATCCATAATTCACCTACCTTTATAATAAATTTAGTAAATANTACTTTTAGTGAAGTGANAGGTAAGAAAAATTTAATGATTCCCAAAGGTATTAACAAACACGATAAGATGGCTGTGTTCAATACCAAAATAGTGAAAGATGTTATTCCTACTAAATTTTCAAATAAAAACTTCACTTGCTCTTCTCAAACTCTTTAATTTTAAAATATGCTTTTCTTTGTTCTTCAATTGTATGAGGTCTTTTATCCTCGAAAACATATGGATGTCTTCTAATAAGCTTTTCGCATAAGTTATCAATTACTTCATTAAAAGAAAATAGTTTATTTTCTTCAGCAATTTTACTCTGGAGTATTATTTGTAAAAGAAGATCGCCTAACTCTTCTTTGAGGTTTTCGTTATCGTCTTTCTCAAAAGCATCAAGAACTTCTTTAGCTTCTTCGATTATAAAAGGGAGGAGGGTTTTTGAAGTTTGAGATTTAGTCCATTCGCATCCAGAAATAGGATCTCTTAGTTCAGAAATAATTCTAAAAAGTTTTTCTATTTTATTCTCATCCACGACTGAACATTAATATCCAGTTAACTCAGCATACCTATTTTTATGAAAATTTGAATCTCCAAAAATTTGTTCAGCTACTCTTGCTCGTTTAAGGTAAAGTCCAATGTCGTACTCATCTGTAACACCTATTCCGCCATGCATTTGAACTGATTCATTCGAAATCAAATGAAATACTTCTCCAACTTTTGCTTTCGATAGACTTGCTAATCTCTCAGAATCATTTCCTCCTTCATCAAAGGAAGTAATAGATTCAATNACACATGATTTACATAGTTCTAATTCAGAAAACATAATTGCTGCTCTATGCTGAAGAGCTTGAAAGGAGCCAATTTTTGAACCGAATTGTTCCCTTTCCTTTAAATAATCAAGAGTAATTTCATAAGCTTGAATAGCACTACCTAACATTTCTGCAGCAATTGCAGCTCTAGAAATATCCAGTACTGATTCAATAATTTCAAAGGCATCATCTTCTTTGCCAATCAACATGTCTGAAGATACTTTTACATTTTCAAACTTCATATTTGCTGCGTTTCTAGAATCTACCATCTTAGTAGGCGTAATGGTTAAACCCTTAGAATCAGCATCCAAAACAAAAAGAGATAGACCATCTTTAGAACCTTCTTTTCCTGAAGTTCTGCAAGCAACAATAACTTTATCTGCAAAACCGCCATCAATTACAAAGGACTTTTCACCTGAAATAATGAAACTACTTCCATCTTTTTTTGCTTCACAAGATGTTTTTACTGGATCATGATGATTGCTTTCTTCGATGGCAAAGCAAAGTCTCAAACCATCTTGAACAACTTTTGTAAGAATGTCTTTTTTTACATCATCGGATGCATGCTTTATAAGACTTACACCTACAACAGCCGTAGAAAATAAAGGTGAAGGAGTGAGNGTTCTACCAAGCTCTTCTAAAATAGAAGANATGCCAGCTACTCCAAAATTTGAACCACCAAATTCTTCAGGAACTAAAATACCTGTCCAACCAAGTGATACCATTTCCTGCCAAATTTTATCGTCATAGCAGTTATCGATTTCACTGTCCCTTACTTCACGAAAGTGAGTAGTAGGGGTCTTTTCTGATGCGAATTTTTTNGCACTGTCTTTTAGAAAGACTTGCTCCTCATTCAAAACTAATGACATTTTTTTCTCCCAAAGAAATTATTATTATTGAGGTAANTCCAANACTCGNTTNGCAATAATATTAAGCTGAACTTCNGAAGTTCCGCCTTCAATTGAATTAGCCTTGGTTCTNAGCCACTCTCTNGTAATTGCAAGTTCNGCAGGNCCAAAACCTTCTCCTTCCCAGCCAAGAGCTTTNGTNCCCATTGCCTCAAGCATTAANTCATATCTNAGTTTATTGCTCTCACTACCATAATANTTNAACATTGATGAAGCTGGACTTGGTCCAGAATTAGAAGACTTNCTTTCTTCGCTTGCTCTTCTCATGGTAAGAGAAAATGCATGNGANTTAATGTCAAAAGATGCAATTTTTTGTCTCAANCCAGGATTTGCTAANTTTCCTTCTTCTTCNCCAACATATGTCTTCGCCATGGTTGCCATTCCAGANGAAATTGTTTGATCTTTTTTCTTTTTGGCAGAACCTNCGCCTCCNAGACCCATTCCAGCAATCATATTTCTTTCATGNTGAAGAAGTCTTTTTGCGACATCCCAGCCTTTNTTTAANTCGCTAACCAAATTTTCTTTTGGAACAATCGCATTATCAAAAAAAGTTTCNCAAAAGGGAGATTTNCCNGAGATCAGTTTNATCGGCTTAGTAGTAACTCCAGGTTGATCCATNTCGATGAGTAAAAAACTTATNCCATCATGNTTAGGTTCTTGCGGACCTGTTCTTACTAANGTAAAAATCATNTCNCAGTCNTCNGCATAAGAAGTCCAAACCTTTTGGCCATTTACTACAAANTGNTCTCCATTATCTTCGGCTTTGGTTTTAAGNCTGGCAAGATCCGATCCAGATCCAGGTTCGCTATANCCTTGGCACCATCTAATTTCACCTTTAACAATTTCNGGAATNTATTTCTTTTTTTGTTCTTCNGANGCAAATTCAAGNAATGCNGGNCCAAGCATCCAGATACCAAAACTGGATAAAGCTGGCCTGGCTCTGATAGCCATNAATTCTTCCTGTAGAATNTTATTTTCGTCAAAACTTAAACCNCCNCCACCATATTCTTTTGGCCAGGTAGGGCANGTCCAGCCTTTTTCNCCCATTCTTTCTAACCACAATTTTGCNTCNGNGTGNGGGAATTTACAGTTTCTTCCNCCCCANACTACATCTCCAGGACCCATTGGTTTTCTCATTTCAGGCGGACAATTCTCTTCNAGCCATTCTTTTGTTTCTTTTCTAAATTGATCTAAATTTTCCATANTTTTTNTTAAATGTAAGTTTTTAAGTGATTTTTTGTTTNCAAACGTGTCTAATTGTANCAATTTTTGATAATTAATCAGCCATGAACTTAGAATTTTTTAGCCAAAANCCAGAATTATTATGGATNTTTACNGTNTTNTATGANCTNACTCTGGCAATAATATTATTTTACTTTTTTGGNAAAAATGGACTCTATACAGCCGTTATTNTAGGAATTATTCTTGCAAACTTACAGGGCGGCAAAGTAAGTGAGTTAACTATTTTTGGAAATACATTTGTNGTNAGTATGGGNGCGATAATGTATTCNGGAATATACTTCGCNACAGATTTATTGAATGAAAAATATGGTAGNGCAGAAGCAAANAGAGCNGTAATAATTGGNGCAGTAGCAAATGTGATAGTAATGTTTACTCTGGTTCTGAGTACTTATTATTTNCCATCAGGNATTGCTTCTTCNGCCAATGAAGTTCATCAAGCAATATCNACTNTAGCTCTTTACTCGCCTATNTTCGTAATAGGGTCTATAACCGCTTACCTGATAAGTCANACNTTTGANGTTTGGGTTTTTCATAAAATTAAAACCATNACTGGAGATAAGTATCTTTGGTTAAGAAATAANGTTTCAACTTTNAGCTCTCAAGCNCTTGATACTTTTATATANACNTTTGTATGGGTNTTAGCAGGACAAATGTCATTTNAAGTAGCNCTAGGAATTGCTTTAACCAAGTACGTNTTTAAGTTTTTTATAGCAATAGTAGATACAATATTTATTTATTTCGTGAGAAACTTTAATCCAANGGATTTACAAACGACAAATGGATAAAATTTCGTCAATAAANATCATTCATTCCTCAACNAGAGACTACAAAGAAACCTTAAAGAGGTGTGAAAAAACTTTGGAAGAAAATAATGTNGTCATAAAANANATTGTNGCAAATAAGTCTCAAAAAGAATTGAAAAAANTAGANNCNTCCGAAGATCTTATTTTGGTNATTGGCGGAGACGGAACNATGATAGGAGCAATNAGAGATCTCTGTCATTTAAATACTCCATTTCTAGGAGTGAACATTGGNAAACTNGGCTTCTTAACAGATTTGCAATTAGGCTCTTTAGAGCTTGAATTACCTAAAATTTTAAAAGGTGATTACCAAGAAGAATCAAGAAATCTTTTAGAAGTTTCTGACAAAGATAATTCTTTTCTTCTGGTAAATGAAGTTGTTCTCCATTCAGGAGAACTGGCAAAAATGACAAGTTTTTCTCTTTTTAAAAATAACAAACTAATTGCTAACCATAAATCAGACGGATTAATTGTTTCATCCGCGACTGGATCAACAGCTTATATGTATTCAGGCGGCGGACCGGTTTTGTACCCCACATTGGATGTTTTTGCTATCATGCCGATGTTTTCACACAGCTCATCCACTAGGCCGCTGATAATTCCAGCCGAAGATGAACTGGAGCTCAAGTATGAACATGATGAAAAGGCAAAAGTTATTGTTGATGGACACAATGAGTTTGATTTAAATTCTGGAGATTCTTTAAAGATAAAAAACAGTTCAACAAGATATCAATTAATTCATCCAACAGATTATGATTACTTTGAAGCGTGTAGATCAAAACTTTACTGGGGTCTTCCAATTGTTAAATAAAACAACAAAATTATTTTTACTTTTTTTTATCACAAATTCTTTTGCTCAAGTAAGTGATTATGAGGAATATCTTAAGTTTTTACCTGACTCTGTTAGATCGTCTGTCGAATCTAGAATCACAACAGATGTTGAAGTCGACTCAGAATATGATGAATTAAATCAGCTTAGGAGAGAATCTTTCATGGAAATGGAAGAAAAACCCGTTGAGTATGATGAATTTGATAACGTAATTCCCTCTTTTTTTGGATACGATCTTTTTGATATAGAAACTTCCTTTGATTCTAGCGGCATCATTGCAGCTCCCAGAGAGTATGTTTTAGGACCTGGAGATGAATTGACAATAAGTTTTTCAGGCAGTATTCAGGCCATAAAAAAAGTTTCAGTTAATCGCGAAGGGAATGTTTTTTTAAGAGAACTAGGAACAATATCTTTTAGTGGCTTGACTTTTGATGAGGCCTCAGAAAAATTAAAAAATATTACTCAAGCTTCATTGATTGGAACAGAAGTTGAAATTTCATTGAGCAGGCTTAGAACAATACAAGTCTTTGTTCTGGGAAATTCAAAAAGACCAGGTTCTTACAATTTTTCACCACTATCTTCAATTTCAAGTATCCTTTTTAATACCAGTGGACCTACCGTAAATGGCTCCTTAAGAAACATATCTCTAAAAAGAGCAAATAAAGAAATAGGCTCACTAGATATGTATGACTTACTAATTAATGCCAACACTTCAAATGACTTAAGAATTCAATCTGGGGATGCATTGCTTGTAAACCCTGTTGGCGATAGGGTAAAAATTTGGGGAAATGTTAATAGACCAGCAATTTATGAAATCAAAGAAGGTGAGACATTTCAGGATGTTTTGAATTTTGCTTCTGGTCTATCAAGTAAGGCTGATAAAAATAAAATTACTTTAAGCAGATTAAATGATCGAGGAGAAAGAGAATTTTCTGATTACTCTTTGAAAGATATTAACTCCATGAAATTAAAAGATTCTGATGAAATTTTCATTCATGATTTATCTGGGAAGCTTTCAAATAATATTCGAATAGAAGGTTTTTTAAGTAATAGAGGAGTTTATTCTTATATTGAAAATTCAAAAATTTCAGACTATATCGATGAAAATGATTTAACAGATAAAACCTATCTACCTTTTAGCGTTATTTCTAGACGAGATGAAAATGGTTCAAGAGAATTTATCGCAACTGATCTAAATTTAAAAACTAGAGAAGAGTTCAATCTCAAGCCTAACGATTTCATTTACATACTTTCTCAATACGATATAGATTTTATTAATTCGGCTCTTTTAGCAGATGCATTAGGACTTTTATCAGAAGAAGATAAAATTAAGATTGATTTTTTCTATGAGGAGCAAAGAAAAAAAAGTCTGGCTGAACAAGCAAATGCACCTGCTGTGACTTCCTCTGATCAAACTGATCCTTTTCAAAGACTGCCACTAAAGACTGGGGAAGAAAAAAGAGAAGAATTTAATTTAAAGAGTAAAAATTTAACTAAATTTATACCTGATGACAGATATCCATGTAAGTCTTTGAAGTATGTAGCTAAATTTAACGCATCCACACTTGTTTCAAATCTTAAAAGTTTAAAATTTTCAACTTCAGAGACTAATATTTCTGATCGTTTGGGATTAAATGAGGGCTGTCCAAAAATCTTTGAAGACAACCCTGATTTACTTATTGTTGCTTTAGAAAATGCTTCTCTTGTGAGTGGGGAAATCAGAAAACCTGGATTTTATCCAATAACCAATACTATTAGTTTAAAAAATCTAACGTCTTTTGCTGGAGGAGCAACCAATTTAGGAAAATCAGGAAATTATGAAATTTTTTATTCTGAGAAAGATATTCAAAACATTAATTTTGATGAATCAGAAAATATGATTTTTTCTTCCTCATTTCCAAAATCAATTGTTTTACAACAAGATCCAGATAAAGAAGAGACTTTCTCAGTATCTGTGAGTGGTTTTATTAAAAATCCAGGGACTTACTCTATCTCTAAGGGTGAAAAGCTGAGTTCTCTCCTAGAAAGAGCTGGAGGATATGAAAAAAATGCTTATCCATATGGAGGAGTATTTACAAGATCTTCTGTAGCTAAAAGAGAAAAGGAGGCTTTCAATAGAGCAGCTGACCAACTGGAGGAGGGCATAGCTACTTCTTTAACGAGTGGAGCAATCACAAATACGGGTAACCCTCAGCTTGCTCTTTCAGTAATTTCCAACTTAATTACTAGGTTAAAAGATATTTCTCCTGTAGGACGTATCGTCACAGAGATGTCTTTAGAAAATTTGAAAAAAAATCCTGAAGTAGATATTGTTTTAAATTCTGGTGACAGAATTTATATTCCTTCAGAAAAGTCTACCATTACCGTAACTGGAGAAGTTCTAGCTCCAACAAGTTTTGTCTATTCAAAGAATCTTCGGGTGAATGATTACATTAAACTAGCCGGAGGTTTGGCAGACTCAGCAGACAAAAGAGGAATTTTTGTGATTCTTCCTAATGGCCAAGCAGTTAGAAATTTAGATTCATGGAGAATTGGCAGAAGTAAAATTGAACCAGGCTCTACCATCATAGTTCCAAGAGATTCTACTCCTTTTAATGCGATTTCAATTTTTAGAATCTTTACACCAATTCTTGCAAACTTTGCAACTGCAGCAGCAGCCATAAGTGCACTAGATAATTAAATTGATAAAATTTTTAGAAGAGCTAGCTTTAATAATTTTAAGATTTTTTCCTGCTGAAGCTGCTAAAAAAATTACTCTTATTCTTTTAAAGTTAGTCTATGGGATGAATCTGATAGGTTTTTTTGCTTCAAGCAACTTCCAGAAATCTAAAATAAACATTAAAAACTTATCATTCAAAAATAGAATTGGAATTGCTGGAGGTTTAGATAAAAATGCCGAATATTTTCACATTTTTAACTCTCTTGGTTTTGGCTTTGTTGAGGTAGGGACAGTAACCTTGGAACCTCAAAAGGGAAATCCTAAACCAAGAATTTTTAGGTTCAGCAAAGATAAAACACTTGTTAATTCATTGGGTTTTAATAATGCTGGTTCTGTTCAAGTTCTTAAAAATATAAAAAAATACAAACCAAAGTTTGATGGTGTTCTTGGAATTAGTATTGGGAAAAGCAAGAACACAAAAACCAAAAATGCTTGGCAAGATTATCTTCATTTGATGGATTATTTTTACCTTGAAGCAGATTATCTTGCTATAAATATTTCATCTCCAAATACTGAAAATCTCAGAGAATTATCTTCCCAAGAAAATTTTGAATTTTTACTGAAAAAGATATCGCAAAAAAAAGTTCAATTAGTCAATATGCACAAAAAAAATACTCCTATTTTTGTAAAACTTTCTCCAGATGAAACAGATGAAAATTTAAAAAACTTAATTGAAGTCTCAGAAAAAAATAGTATTGATGGATTTATATGTTGCAACACAACCACCGATCACATTTACCCAATTGCAGGAGGCATGAGTGGTGCAATGCTTAGTAAAAAAGCAGGAAATATGCAAAAAAAAGTAGCTGAATTCAAACAGGAAAAATCAATTTTAATAGCTTCAGGTGGAGTAATGAACGCCAATGACGTAAAGGAAAGATTAATAAATTCAGCAGATTTAGTTCAGCTTTATACTGGATACATATATCAAGGTAACTCGCTTTTAAAAAAGGCTCTACAAATTTCGTCTTCTTGACAAAACTGTAAAAAGTACTCCATATTAAAAAAGAATGAAAAATTTAGTCATTGTTGAATCTGGTGCGAAGGCTACTAAGATTACTGAATATTTGGATAAAAACTTTCCAGAACAGCAGTGGGAAGTTGCAGCTTGCTTGGGTCACATTAGAGATCTTCCTGATGATGAAAGCGCGGTTAACCCAGAAAACTGGGTGGATTTATCTTGGGAAGAAACACAAAAAGGTAAAAAAACGATCAGAGAATTAAGAAAGATTTGCAAAACCATCAATACTGTCTATTTAGCAACGGATCCAGATAGAGAAGGAGAGGCCATTGCTTGGCATTTACTTTCAGATTTTTCTGAAAAAAAATTATTAAAAGATAAAGAAGTCAAAAGAATCACTTTTAATGAAATTACCTCATCGGCTATAAAGCAAGCTATAAATTCACCAAGAGAAATTGATCAAGACTTAGTAGATGCATATTTAGCAAGGAGAATTTTAGATCATCTGATTGGCTTTAAAGTATCTCCTTTAGTATGGCGACATGCTCCTCCTGCTAAATCTGCCGGAAGAGTTCAATCTCCTTCTTTAAGAATAATTTGCGAAAGAGAAACCGAAAGAGATAAACACATTAAAGAAGAATATTGGCCGATATCTAGTAAATTTGAATATAACGAATTTATTTTTGATGCTGAGCTGATTAAGTACAATGCAGAGGATTTAAAAAAGAATCCCATATCTTCAGAAAAAGTTGTTAGAGAAATTGAATCTGAATTGAAATCTTCAGAGTTTTTCATCAAATCTATTGAAACAAAACCTCAGAGTAGCTCTCCAAATCCACCTTTTCGAACATCAACTTTACAAATGACTGCAAGCAGCTTTTTGGGCTTTACTGCAGACAGAACCATGAGAGCAGCCCAGAATCTCTACGAAGCTGGCTTAATTACATACTTAAGAACAGACGGGATAAATATCAGTACATCTCCTAATACGGGAGAACCCTTTAGCGAAGAGAATCCTGGACCCCCTCCTTTGCAAGAAATAAGAAATGTAATTGTCGAAAAATTTGGTGACGAATTTTTATCTGACCAAGTAAGAATTTATAAATCTAAAGTAAAAAATTCTCAAGAAGCTCATGAAGCTATAAGACCTACAAACATTAAAACTTATCCAGAAAATATTAACCTTGGGCAAGACGAACAAAAGCTTTATTCCCTAATTTGGAATAGAACTCTCTCTAGTCAAATGTCTAACTCTCAGCATGAAAGAAAAAAAATTGTAGTTTGTTCTAAAGAAGACAAATTTGTTTTCAATGCTTCCTCAAGAAAAACACTCTTTGAAGGTTTTGAAATTCTTTCCAAAAAAGATTCTTTGAAAATCATAGAGTTTCCAGAAAATTTAAAAGAAAATGAAAATGTAAGTCTTGCCGAATTCATTTCTGAGCAAAAATTTACATCTCCTCCAAATCGATATTCCGAAGCTTCTTTGATCAAAAAAATGGAAGAGCTTGGCATAGGAAGACCATCGACATATGCATCAACTGTGAAGGGTCTTAGAGATAAAAAGTATGCTTATGGTGCTAAATCGATTGCTCCATCAGATTTGGGTAGAGTTTTAAATTCATATTTAAGTGGAGTTTATAAAGAATTCTTTATTGAAACCAAATTCACGGCTGAATTAGAAACAGAACTGGATAAAATTGCCGAAGGAAGTATTTCGTGGACTGATGTGTTGGATAAGTTCTGGGAAGAGCTCCAAAATTATTTGAGCAAAAAAATCGATGGAATACCTCTAAACGATAGTGAAAATTTTAAAACCAGACAGGTTTTAGATTTGCTAAACGAAGAGCTAGAAGAAGTTATTTTTCCTAGAGATGAAGCAGGAAAAATTATTAGGGATTGTCCCAAATGCGATAGCCAAACGAGTTTGAAAAAAGGCAAGTTTGGTTACTTTGTTGGCTGTTCTGAATGTAAGTGGACAAAGAAACCTTTTGATTTTTCCACAACTTGGGAAACCTATAAGGAACTCCCGAAAGAGTTAGGCAATCATCCCGATTTGAATGAGCCTATTTTTGCCGATATGAGCATTAATGGTCCATGTGTTTGGACTATGAGAGATGATAAAAAAATATTTGGTAGTCCGGATGAGGATGAAAACATTTTGGATATTGGTTTAAACAGAGCAGTAGAATTAATAGAACGAGATTCTGGTGAAAACATATTGTTCATAGAAGAGAATAGCGGTATTCCAATTTTCTTAAAGAATGGAAGATTTGGTGAATACACTGAGTTTGATGGTTTCAATAAAGCATCTAAGCTGCCGCCAGAAGATAAACCTAAAAATCCTAAAGTTTCTTATTACAATCCTCATGAACTTGATTACGAGAATAAAGATACAAGATTGTTTGTTCTAAAATCTTTAAGAGTCTTGGGTTTTCATCCTGACGATAAAAGACCAATTGGAATAAAGATTAGAAAGCCTGGGAAAGCCTTTAAATTTGTAAAATTTATAAAATGCGGTGAAAAGGAGGTTGAATGCCCCAACGATTTTTATAAATTAGAAGAAGTAGAGCAAGATAGCTTAATTAAAGAAGCTTTCTCTATAGATCAATATAAAAAGCTCTAAGAAAAATCTCTTAAAAGACCTACGCATGTTCCTTCAAAAATAAGATTATCTTTTTTAGGGTTTATTTCAATATCAGGGTAAGAAGAGTTTTCAGGCCTCAAAATGACTTGAGAATCTGAAATCTTGGTAAGTGTTTTTACCGTTACTTCATTATTTATTCTAGCCACTACTATTGATCCTTTCTTAACCGGAATATTTTTATTAATTGCAATAAGATCATTTTCAAAAATCCCGACATCTATCATGCTATCTCCCTTAACCTTTAAATAAAAATCTACGCCATGGGAAAGTATTCCAGGATTATTGGGGATGGTTTTTTCTATATTTTCTTCAGCAAGGATAGGCCCTCCTGCACTTACCAAGCCAATTACAGGAATTCCTGATGATTGATTTGACAAAGTAATTCCTCGCGATGTTCCAGCAGCTAAATCAAGCACTCCTTTTTTCTTTAATGCTTTTAAATGATCCTCAGCAGCATTAGGTGATTTAAATCCAAAAGTTTTAGAAATTTCTGAACGGGTAGGGGGATAACCATTATTTTCAATTTCTTCTTTAATATAATTAAAAATTTCGGATTGCCTTTTAGTTAAATTTTTCATAACTGTAATTATATACAGTAATTATAATTTTTGTAATAATTTCATATATTATTAAAAAGTGTTTAAAATAAAGTTTTTTATAATTAACTGAAATATAGTAAATTAGTATCTATAAATGAAATTCCAGCAACTTGTATATGTAAGAGAAGTAGCAAGAAGTAACTTAAATGTTTCTAAGGCCTCTAAAACTTTATTTACTTCACAGCCAGGGATAAGCAAACAAATCAAGCTTTTAGAAGAAGAGCTTGATGTAGAGCTTTTTGAAAGATCAGGAAAACACCTAGTTGCGATTACTCCTGTTGGAGAAAGAATTCTTGAACAAATTGAAGAAATACTTGCCTTAGTTGATGGCATTAAACACGCAGCTACAGAATTCTCAGACGAAGAGTACGGCACTTTGAGTATTGCCACCACTCATACTCAAGCTAAATTTACTTTGCCCAAAGTCGTGGATAAATTTGTAAAAAGATATCCAAACGTTCATTTTCAAATGCACCAATGCACTCCCGATGAATCTGTTGAGATGGCAGCGAAAGGAGAGGTTGACATAGCGCTCTGGACTGAAACAACAGAAAAAGGTGAAAATCTTGTGAAAATGCCTTGTTACAAATGGTCAAGAAGTATCATTGTTCCCAAAGGACATCCTTTAGCCTCAATACCTAAAATAAAATTGAAGGATCTTTCTAAGTATCCAATAGTCACATATGTTTTTGGTTTTACCGGAAGCAATGATTTAGATAGAGCTTTTTTTGAGCGAGGTTTAAGGGCAAATGTAGTTTTCACTGCAACAGATGCAGATGTAATTAAAACATATGTAAAAATGGGAACCGGAGTTGGGATTATAGCCAGCATGGCTTTCAATGAAGAAGAAGATAAAGATTTAATTTCAATACCCGCCAATCACCTTTTTGATTCTGGAACTACATTTATGGGCTTTAGGCGAGGAACCTATCTAAGAAGTCACCTATTCGAATTTATAAATATGTTTGCTCCACATCTTACAAAAAAAATTGTTGCCAAAGCTTGTGCGACAAAATCTAAAAAAGATTTAGACAAAGTATTCGAAAACATTAAACTCATCCGAAGGTAAGGATGGTGCATCTTTGTTTGGATTTTGAAGGAGTTCTCATTCCTGAAATCTGGCAATGCCTCGCAAAAGAAGTCAACTCAGATGATTTGATGTTAACCACACAAGATCTTAAAGATTACGATGAGCTCATGTCTTTAAGAATGAAAGTGGTAAACGAAAAAAATATAAAATTAAGCGATATCCAAAAAATAGTCCGAGATATAGACCCATTTGATGGAGCTCAAGAATTCTTAGACTGGGCAAGATCAAAGTTTCAAGTCACCATAGTTTCTGATACCTTCTATGAACTAGCTTGGCCTCTGGTAGAAAAGCTAGGCTATCCCTCGATTATTTGCCACAACATGACAGTGGAAAACGATAAAATTATAGGATACAAACTTAGACAGCCTAATAACAAGCAAAAGGTAATTGAGGCATTGCAATCACTTAAATTTAAAGTTTTTGCTTCCGGAGATTCCTATAATGATATCAATATGTTGAATTCTGCTGATTTAGGAATTTTTTTTCAGGCACCTAAGCATATAAAAGAAGAATATCCTCATCTCCTTACAGCCTCTTCTCACAATGAATTGAAGAAAATTTTAGAGGAGCACATCTAGTGAGTATCTCTTTTTTTGAAGTTTTAAAAAATGAAAAACCACTTTCTGTTGCGGGTGCCATTAATCCATATTCAGCTTTACTTGCTAAAAAAACCGGCATAAAAGCTTTATATATATCTGGTGCTGGAGTTGCAAACGCCTCTTTTGGTCTTCCAGATTTAGCACTTACCTCATTAGATAATGTTTTGGAAGACTTAAGAAGAATTAGAGGAATAAGCAATCTTCCAATCTTAGTGGATTGCGACACAGGATGGGGTTCAGCGTTAAATATTTCAAAGACCACAAAAGAGATGATTTCTGCCGGCGCATCTGGAATTCATATTGAAGATCAAGTATCAGAAAAAAGATGCGGGCATAGACCAAACAAAGAAATTGTTTCAACCGGGGAAATGTGCGACAGAATGAAAGCTGCTAAAGATGCAATTTCTGACGATGAATTCATGCTCATGGCAAGAACGGATGCTTTTGCAAACGAAGGCATAAATGGCACTATTGAAAGAGCCCAAAGATATGTTGAGGCAGGCGCTAATGCACTTTTTCCCGAAGCAATAACATCGCTTGAAGATTACAAAACTTTATCAGATACAGTTTCTGTTCCGATTCTAGCTAACATTACAGAATTTGGAATGACTCCTCTATTCAAAAAGGATGAGCTTAAAAAAGCAGGGATAAGTATTATTCTTCATCCTTTAAGTGCTTTTAGAGCTATGTCTAAAGTCGCCCTAGAAGTCTATTCTACTATTTCCGAAGATGGCAACGTAGAAAAAATACTTGAAAAAATGCAATCTCGAGATGAATTATATGAGATTCTCGACTATCATACGTACGAAAAAAAAATAGACGATTTATTTTCTAAGGAATAATTCATGGCAAAGAAACTAGAAGGCGCGGGTTTACGTGGCCAAGTAGCAGGACAGACTTCTCTTTCAACAGTTGGGAAAGAAGGTCATGGATTAACATACAGAGGATACGCAATAGAAGATTTAGCTGATAAAGCTAAATTTGAAGAAGTCGCTTACCTACTCTTATATGGCCATCTACCTAACAAGACAGAATTAGAAGCCTACCAACAAAAACTTATTTCAAATAGAAAACTTCCCGAAGAGCTAAAAAAAACATTAGAACTCATTCCTGC
>NZFZ01000020.1 GCA_002689405.1 Gammaproteobacteria bacterium
GTGCAAAATTTTGGAACATTTTTGCAAGAAAGTAATTTTTTTAAAAATGGTGTAAACGTTGGCTTTATTCAAGTTAAAAATACTCAGGAGATAAATTTAAGAGTTTTTGAAAGAGGTGTGGGAGAAACTCAAGCTTGCGGAAGTGGAGCTTGTGCAGCAGCTATCGCATGTGCCATTCAAAAAGAATTGGATCAAGAGTTAAAAATTAACTTTCATCAAGGTCAGGTATTCACTAAAGTAAATTTAGCTGATTCAAAAGTTATGCTTCAAGGGAGCGCGGAATACAGAAAACAAGATGTCTTGTTAAATCTTTAAAATGAAACTTTTTAGTAAATCTCTTAAACCTGAAGAAGTAATAAATTTCTTGAAAGAAAATCCTGATTTTTTTATAGATCATCCAGAAGCTATAGAACATCTGGAGATAAAACATGAATCGGGTGAAGCGGTAAGTTTTATTGAAAAACAAGTTGAATTCATAAAATCCAAGAATTTAGCAACTAGCACACAACTCAAAGACTTTATTTTAAACGCTAATGCGAATGAACTCCTTTTTACAAAGGTAAGAAAACTGATAAGCATTATTCTAAATGCCGAAGACTTGGAAAAATTGTTGACCGCTACAGAAAGTTTTTTTAAAAATGAGCTTGGTACAGAAAAATGTAAATTATTGTTCTTTACTCAAGAAGAACTGTATCGAGTATCTGAGAAGAGAATCATTGAGCCAGAAATAGCTACTAAGACTTTCTCTAAGATTTTCAAAGAAAAAGATGTTTTTTTAGGAAAGCTTTCCAATGAAATTGCCTCCCTAACTTTTGGTGCTAAAGCCGATATCAAAGAAGCGGTTATTGGCAAACTGTACTCGGAAAAGATCGCAGGAATATTGGTTTTAGGCTCATCAGTAGATGAAAAATATACTCCGGAGCAGGATACATTATTTCTGAATTTTGTTATTGAAGTTTTAAGCCATCAAATAGACAGATTAATTGAAAACCGAGATTAGTAAATTAATAGAATCCTTTTTAAGTTTTCTTAAAGAAAATCGAAACTATTCAGAACACACTCTTAAGAGTTACAGAAATGATTTGAATAAATTTGAGGTCTTTCTTAATGAAAACAAAATCTTAACCATTGCAAAGGTTAACAATAATCTAGTAAGGAATTTTTTAGGTTTGCATAGAAGAAAGGGACTCAGTCCAAAAAGTCTTGCGAGAATTTTATCTTCCCTAAGGAGTTTTTTTAAATTTCTTAAATCGGAAGGAAAATTTACCTCCGATCCAACAGTTGGTATCAGTGCACCTAAGCAAGATGCTCTTTTGCCTAAGGCGCTCGATACCGACATGATCGACAAACTGTTAAATTTTGAACCAAAAAACTGGATAGAACATCGAGATAAAGCGATGATGGAATTGATCTATTCTTCTGGACTGCGACTTTCTGAACTTTGCTCGTTAAACCTAAAAGATCTTTTGCTGGAAGAACAAATGTGCAGAGTTCTAGGAAAAGGTAATAAAGAAAGGCTTTGTCCTGTAGGTTCTAAAGCAATTGAGGCATTGCAGCAATGGTTTACACATAGAGCAACTATTGCCAATCAAGATGAAACTTCGGTCTTTGTGAATAAAGAAGGAAATCGACTGGGTCCAAGAACGGTTCAAATTCGACTTAAAAAAATCAGCCAAGACAGAGGCTTGCCTTACATCCATCCTCATATGTTGAGGCATTCCTTCGCAACTCATATTTTAGAATCCAGTGGAGACCTTAGAGCTGTTCAAGAATTATTAGGGCATGCTAATCTTAGTACCACTCAAATCTACACTAAATTGGATTTCCAGCATTTGGCTAAGGTTTATGATAAAAGCCACCCTCATGCAAAAAATAAAAAATGAAAATTAAAGCAGTAACTTTTGATCTTGATGACACACTATGGCCGCTTCGTGAAGTCATCATTCACGCGCATAAAGAATCCAACAACTGGATAATCGATAAATTTCCAAACATGTCCAAAGTTTTATTTACAGAACAGGAGCAAAAGATGTGGCAAAAGCTCATTGCAAAAGACAATTCTCTAAGACATCGCTTATCTGAACTTCGCATGAAAGTCATCGAGACACTGTTAACAGAAAATGGTATTTCCGATGAAGATGCAAAAACAACATCAAAAGACGCTTTCGATATTTTTTTAAAATTACGTCACGATATTACTTATTTTGAAGGTACCCTTGAGGTTCTAAAATCTTTGAAAGAAAAATACACTTTAGGCGTTTTAACCAACGGGAATGCCAGCATTGAAACCTTGAAAATCGATCATTTGTTTGATTTTTACTTGAATGCTGAAATGGTAAACGACAGTAAACCTGGAGCAAAAATGTTTGAAGAAGCTTTGAAAATAACTCAATTAAACCCTGAGGAAGTATGTCATGTGGGTGATCATCCAGATAATGATGTTGAAGCAGCTCTGAAACTAGGCATGAAAGCAATTTGGCTGAACTTGCTAGATGCCGACTGGCCCGAGGAAAAGCAATTTAAGCCCAACGAAATAGTTTCTTGGTATGATTTAGAAAAGGGAATTGCGGACTTAGAGAGCGTCTAACATATACTGCACAGAAGCTTCCAATTCAGCGTCAGTACAATCCATACACAGACCCATTGCAGGCATAGCATTTAAACCATTTTTAACGTTCATGGTTAGAGTTGCCAGACCTTTATTAGGTCGATCTCCCCAACTCGATGCATCAGCAAATTTGGGTGCACCAGCCATTCCAGCAGCATGACAAGTTNTGCAAGCAGCTTCATAAACTGTTTTTCCGTCTCTACCGCTGGCATNAGCAACTTGCACTGGAGCAGCAAACATTGAGGTGGAAACTTTCCAACCTGGTCCAGAAGTCTTCAAGCCGCAATCTGTAGAAGTGCAGACGGAACCAAGGTGTTGAATTCTTTTTAAAATTGCATCTTCACGCATGTCTGCAGCGAAGAGAAAAGTCATCGTTGAAACAACAGCAATTAAGAAGATTTTTTTCATGACGCGATTATAGACCTCTAGGGAATTAAATCTATCTCTGGAATGGAGAAAAGTTTAAGCTTATTTAAAAATATTTTAAGTATTGAGCCAGTAGTTCAGTGGATTAGAACGTTTGTTTCCGGAGCAAAAGGTCGCAGGTTCAAGTCCTGCCTGGCTCACCAACTTCCAACGGTTGTTGATTCTCATCATGCAAAATTTTCAATTGCGATGAATTTAGATAATCGGTGAGTAAATCATTTCCGATATTTAATTTCAGATGCCATTCGTTATCCTTTATAACCTCATCGCGAACACACCCTTCTTCATAAAGTTTGGCTCTAGTTGCTGATGCTTGATGAGAAATGGTTACCCAGCCTTTAAAAAGACCATTACTGATTCTCTCTAATATTTTTTCTTTTAAAAGCTCAATACCGATATTCTTTTCTGCAGAAATAAAAAGTTCTTCAGGATGTTGAAACTCCAACTCTTGTTGTTTGTTTTCAGAGAGATAGTCAATTTTGTTATTCACTAAAAGTTGTGGAATTTTTTCAACATTCAGATCTTTCAAAATTCTTGTAACTTCTTTTTGCTTCAGATCTTTTTCTGGATCATTGATGTCAACCAAATGGATTAATAAATCTGCTGCTTTAAGATCATCTAAAGTGGTTTTGAATGATTCAATCAACTCCGTTGGAATTTCAGAAATAAAACCCACAGTGTCAGTAAATAAAATTGCCCTACTCCCAGGACTTAAATTCTTTCTGGTAACCGAATCTAAAGTTGCAAACAACTGGTCTGCCTGATATTCGTCTCCACCGGTTAAAGCGTTAAATAATGTTGTTTTACCTGCATTGGTATAACCGACCAAAGCGACTATTTTATTTTTTCCTTTTTTTCTGGCGTAACGGTTTAAGGATTTTTGGTTGTGACTTTTGCTCAGTTTCTTTTTGAGTGCCTTGATTCTATTGCCAATCAATCTTCGATCTGTTTCAAGNTGAGTTTCCCCNGGACCTCTAAGACCGATTCCTCCTTTTTGTCTTTCNAAATGGCTCCAGCCTCTAACTAATCTAGTCGANAGATGTGACAANTGNGCNAGTTCAACTTGAAGTTTTCCAATATGACTNAAAGCGCGTCTTGCAAAAATATCTAAAATCAANCCAGTNCTATCTAATACTCTGGCNTTTAAATANCGNTCAATATTTCNCTCNTGNGATGGAGAAAGTGNGTGGTTGAATATCACNANGCCTATTTTATTTTTATGAACGGCNTGCTTNATNTCTTCCANCTTNCCTTTTTGAATNAAATATCTAGGCGANGCNAGTTCCTGCTTGCCNTTAATNTCNTCTAAAACATTGGCTNCNGCCGATCTAGCAAGGTCTCTAAANTCTTCAAAAGAGTTTTCAAANTTTAAGATNCGCCTNACNTTNGTGGTNTCTACTTGAACCAATANAGCTTTTTCAAGAAAACTATTTTCGTTGGGCATTAAGCTTGTTTGACCTCAAAAACCATATTNGTTCCNGTTCNNGCTGANTCNCTAACATGATTAAAACCGGCAGANTTTAAGACCTCCGTTAATCTTTTTGGTCCAGCTTGAGCTCCCAAACACAGACCTACGTCTTGGGCTCTGGAGGTAGGAACACAAACTATTGTTGAAAAGCCATAGGCCAGTCCGCCAAAAGTATTGAGGTTGTCTTCCAAATTATCTGCTGCGGCAGGTTCAACCAACATAAAGGTGCCTTCATCGGAAAGAACATTTTTAATATGATTGGCAACGCCTACAGGATCACCCATGTCATGCAGAGCATCAAAAATACAAGCAAAGTCATAACCATTATCTGGAATATCTCTGGCATCTGAGACATGAAACTCAATGTTGGTTAATCCCAGTTCCTTTGCCCTAGCACTAGCTTCTTCGATAGATGGACCGTGAAAATCATATCCATGAATTGTTGAATTTGGATAAGTCTGAGCCATGATGATGGTCGTTGAGCCTAGTCCACAACCAATGTCGGCAACTTTAGCGCCAGCTTTAAGTTGATCTTCAACTCCAGATAAAGATGGAATCCAATTGCTGACTAAATTACCAACATACCCAGGCCTAAAAAATCTATCGGTACCGCAGAAACAACACAGATGATGTTCTCCCCACGGTCTACCTTTTCCTGATTGAAAAGTTTCTACGGCTTTTTCGTGCTCTGCGTATTGACCAACGATTGCTTGGAAGTAGCCTTGCAAACAAGTAGGTTCACCGTCTTTAGCAAAGACAGCTGCTTGCTCTGGCGAAAGAGAAAATTTATCCTCCGCGGGTTCGTAAGTTACATAGCCATTGGCAGCATTGGAAGAGAGAAATTCTCTTAAGTAACGTTCATCGAGACCTGCTTTATCTGCAATTTCTTTTACAGTTGAAGGACCTAGTTCGTCCATTGTTGTATAGACTTTTGATTGGTCACCAATGTAAGCCAACAGTAATCCTACTGCGCCTGCTGCATCACCAATGACTTTTTGAGTTAATTGACTGAGTTTTTCCGCATCCATGTTTTTCTCTCCTGAATAATTCAATTTAGTTTAATCCTCTAAATTGTTCCTGAAAAGGGTAGGAAGTCTTAATCTTGGTCAACTGAAATATCTTTATCTAACCAACTTTTGAAAACTTCAGAAGTATGCTCACCGAGTTTTGGNGAGCGTCTAAATTCTTCATTGTGATTGGAAATTTTTACTGGGTTACCAGGCATTTTTACAGACGTTCCACTATCTTGAAGAACCTCAACGATCATGTTCCTTTTCAAAAGATCAACATCTTGGAAAGTTTCAGAAAGAGTATTAATAGGCCCGCATGGAACGCGGTGTTCTTGTAAAATTTTCAACCAATGTTCTGTGGAATTGGTAATAAAAACTTCCTGTAGGGCCTTATCAATATTTTCTCTATTTTTTAATCGACCAATTCTTAATTTATTTTCTTCAGTATCCAATTGTCTTAAATCAAGCGCTTCAATAAGNCTGGGCCAAAAATCTTCAGCAACCACTCCTATTTGAATAAAGCCATCCGAAGTTCTGTAAGAATTGAACGGCACATGATTCATGTGTTGATTTCCAATCGGCTCAGGATTTTCGCCCGAGAGAAAATGCATGGTAGCCATGTATGTCAATAAACTTACCTGAGTATCCAGCATGGAAATATCAACGTGTTCACCGGAGTCGTTTTTTTCTCGAGACTGTATAGCGCTTAAAATACCAATCACCGCATAGAGTCCAGCTCCTAAGTCAGCTATAGGAATGCCAGATTTCACCGGATTTTCTTTATCCGTTCCTGTGATGGACATTGCTCCAGCATACCCTTGAATGAGATTGTCGTAGGCAGGTCGATTTATTTCAGTNTCGCCAAAGCCGCTGATTGAGCAGGTAATAATTTTTGGATTAACTNTTTTTAAGCTTTGATGATCTATGCCCAAACGCTTCGTTACGCCTTGACTGAAATTATCCACAACAACATCTGCAACTGCGACCAACTCTTTGAAAAGTTTTGAGCCATCTTCAGATTTGAGATCCAATTCAACGCTTTTTTTATTTCTACCTANAGTTAGATGATAGGCACCGATCCCATCCAAAGAATACTTTGGATCGTCTTTTAGAAGATTTCTGGTAATGTCGCCTGTTTTTGGTTGCTCGATTTTTACAACTTCGGCACCCAAATCAGCCAGAATCATAGTCGTGTAAGGACCTGCCAACATGTGGGTTAAATCAAGAACTTTTATGCCTTTTAANGATTGCTTCAACTTAATAATCGATCTTATCGTCTACCGCATTTCCCTTGGTTGGAACTAAAGCTGAGCGTTTGAAGGAAGCTACAACATCCCCATTTTGATTCTTGCCAATTGTTTTTACAGTAACGATGCCAGCATTTTTCCTTGATTCGGAAAGACGCGTTTCTAAAACTTCCGACTCTGCGTATAGAGTGTCGCCGACAAATAACGGATGTGGAAGCACAATGTCAGTCCAACCAAGATTAGCTATNGCTTTTTGACTGATATCGCTCACACTCATGCCAACCATCACAGATACGGTGAAAGTACTATTTACTAAATTTTTTCCAAATTCTGTTGCTTTGCCATACTCTTTATCAAAATGCAGCGGATGAGTGTTCATGGTTAAAAGCGTAAACCAAGTATTGTCTGACTCGGTAATGGTTCTACCAGGACGGTGTTCGTATACGTGACCTACTTCGAATTCTTCAAAATAACGACCGAAGGATTCTCTAAATCTATTGTTTCCTAAATCTTTGCTGGACTTTGACATGCTAGTCCTCCTGTTCTTTATCTCCTAAAGATAATTTTAAACGCATCGCTTCTGCAATCGGCTCGTCGACCATTTTGCCATCAATTTTAACAGCTCCGCCATCCATCTTTTGGTATTCCTCAAGAACCTTTTTCGCTTCTTCTTTTTCTTCTTTGGTAGGTTCAAACGCATCGTTGATAAAATCTATTTGCGAAGGATGAATCGCAGCTTTTCCGGTAAACCCTAGGTTCTTCACTTTTTCAGCCTCTTCTTTAAGTCCTTCTTCATTATCGATATAGAAAAATGGCGCATCGATGGTAAATAGGTTGTACATAGCTGCAGCCAAAGCTACTTTATGTCGAGCATACAAAAGCGGTTCCCATGCTAATTTAGAGCCCATACCTGCAGAAAAATCAGCCGCTCCAAAGAACAAGCCGATGACTCCTTTAAATGCTGCTATTTGTGTAACNGTATCTACTGCTCTAGGAGTTTCTATCAAAGGAACTAGTTTATTTTCAAAAGCGATCATTGGGGCAAGCGTTGCTAAGAAATCAAAACTTTGGGTTTTAGGAAGAATGATAGCCTCAATCTGATTTTCAAAATCCGATAAAGCATCAATATCCTGTCTGCCGTTCTCATTCATGGCATCGTTGACTCTGACAAATAAAGGTTTGGTAAACACATTGCCTTTTTTTAAAAGACCAATCAATTCTTCACGGGCATCNATTTTTTTATCGTCTGGACAACCGTCTTCAAGATCGATGATTAGAGCGCTCGCATTGCTATTGAGACCTCGATCCAATCGATCGAGCGTATGACCTGGAATGAATAGGTTTGATTTGTATCTCATGTTATTTCCTTTCTAAGTTAATGAGGTAATCGACCACATCCAAAAGTTCGGAAGTCCCAACTTGTCGTGAGGCTGATACTTTATATTTTCCATTGACGATAAAAGCAGGTACTCCTCGGATTTCATATTTGAGTCCAAAAGTGTCGGCTCTACGGATTTTGTTTTGCATAGCAAAAGAATTAAACAAAGATTGGTACTGATCTTCGGCAATCCCGAAGCTTGCAAAAAAAGGTTGTAACTCTCGATCGGAAGTCATCATGCGCTGATTAGCGTGAATCGAGACAAAAGTATTTGAAATGATTTCAGGCTTTTTGAAAAATTCTGCAGCATAAAATAATTTGGCATGCGTTTTAGCCATTTCATTCCAAGTAATAGGTGAGCGCCAAAAATCTATATCTGCAGGAAGTTCTTTCTCCCAGCTATTGAGTTGATTNTCTAAACTGTAACAATGTCCACAACCAAACCANAANAACTCAATGACTTCGATTTTTTTTGAATCTCTGGTAGCAATAGGTTCAGNCAGAACCTGATAGTGTTTTCCAGGTTGGTAATCTTCGGCAATCAATAGTGAACTGACTGAGAAAATAAAAACTAGTAAAAGTTTTTTAGTAAAGGCCTGAAACATAATTGGCGACCGCCCTAATCTCTTCGATGGTAAGTCTTGAAGCTATTCCTTGCATGATTTTGCCATGTTCGTCGATAGCTCTCTCTCCGGTTTGATAAGCAATCAAACTCGTGACTACGTACTCTGCCTTTTGACCACCAAGCATTGGATATTGCGCTGACTCTAAACCTTTACCCGCAGGCCCATGACAACCGGTGCAAGCCGGAACCCCTGAAGCCAAGTTTCCAGCTCGATAAATCTGTTGGCCTAATTCTAAGTTTGTCTCATCAGCTTGGCCGACTTTGGTTTTTTGACTTGCGTAAAAANCTGCCATATCTCTTAAATCATCGTCGGAATAATTATTTAAAAGGCCTTTCATGACAGCGATAACTCGCTCTTCATCTCTAATGTGCTCAAGTTGCTCAAAAAGATAACTTTCTCTTTGACCAGCTAGAGTTGGCCACTGGCCCACAACACTATTTCCATCAACACCATGACAAGCAACGCAAGTGCCAACAAGTTTAGAACCCNTTTCCGCGTCTCCTCTTTTNATTAGCTTGGCCTCAGCCATTTCTCCGGCAGCAGCTGCAAAAACNCTAAAGGAACTTATCAAAAGCGAGAGAAGTAATAATTTTTTTATCATTTATTCTTTATTAGTGGGCTAAATGGTTGGCAATTATATACTATAGAATATTGTTTTTCCTGATTTTAGAAGAATGAGTTATAAGTCAAAACCTTTGCCTCTGACCTTTGCTTGTGCGGCAACCGAGAGCAAGCTTTTCCCTTCTGATATGGGCAATGAAATCGCTCTTTGCGGCAGATCGAACTCTGGAAAATCCACTTTGATCAATGCTTTGGCTAATCAAAAAAAACTAGCCAAAACCTCCAATACACCAGGCAGAACCCAATCCATCAATTTTTTTCATTTAACCAATGACGAAGCAAAAAAAATAGTCGATCTACCAGGCTTCGGTTACGCCAAAGCGAGTAAGCAAGATCAAAATGCTTGGGCNAAACTGATTTTGAGTTATTTGGAAAAAAGATCAGCCCTAACCGATTTGATTTTGATTATGGACATGCGTCACCCTTTTCAAAACAAAGATCTGGAATTTTTAAGTCTTTGCGAATCATTGAACTTGCCCATACATTTGGTTTTGACTAAAGCCGATAAACTTAATAATAAAGAAACCCAAAAAACTCTAAAGGTTGTCTCGGAAAAAATGGTTGATTACCCAGCCATTGTCGACTCACTGGTATTTTCAGCAACCAAAAAAATAGGTTTGGAAACTTTGTTAAATAAAATTAAACTACTTTTAGAAGTTTAAACCCGTCAGCAGTTTTCAGGGGAGAGAGATGCTGACGGGCCACAAGGACTATGTATTTCCTTATTTTTTAGGAGAACGTTTTTTAGACTGAGGATGTTTGAAAAAGTTCTTGAACTAGTGGGCTTCNCCCCANTTGGAAGCTAGGCCGCTTTCAACTTCCAAAGGCACTTTCAATTTCGCTGCATTTTGCATGATTTTTGAAACTTCTTGTTCGACTTTGGAAGCGTCTTGATCTTTGACTTCCAAAATTACTTCATCATGAACTTGCATGATCATCCGAGCNTCAACTTTGCCTTTGGCTAGCCACTCATGAATTTCAATCATCGCAATTTTCATGATGTCAGCNGCAGTTCCTTGCATGGGCGCATTGATTGCTGCTCTCTCTGCAGCCATGCGACTGCGGCCGCTGTGGATTCCAGGTAAATAAAGTCGTCTGCCAAAGAAGGTTTCAACATAACCTTTCTCTTTAGCAAGCTCCTTGGTGCGTTCCATATACAATTTAACGCCAGGGTATTTGTGAAAATACGAATCAATATAATCAGCAGCTAAAGGTCTAGAAATATTCAAAGCTTTGCTGAGACCAAAGGCCGACATGCCATAAATCAAACCGAAGTTGATCGCCTTGGCGCCACGACGTTGTTCTGCAGTGACCTCTTCCCCGGGTTCAGCAAATACTTCTGCCGCTGTAACAGAATGAATGTCTTCGCCATTTTCGAAAGCCTTAATCAGGCCTTTATCTTCAGAAAGATGCGCCATGATACGTAATTCAATTTGCGAATAATCAACCGCAAGCAATTGATAGCCATTGGGCGCAACAAAAGCCGTTCTAATAAGCCTACCCTCATCGGTTTTAATTGGAATGTTTTGCAAATTGGGATCAGCAGATGACAATCTCCCAGTTGAAGTCACGGCTTGATGAAAAGAAGTATGCACGCGACCCGTCTTTTTCGATATTTGTTGCGGGAGACTATCGGTATAAGTACTTTTCAATTTTGCCAAAGTGCGGTGTTCCAAGAGAATTTTTGGTAATTCATAATGATTGGCTAATTCTTGTAAAACCGACTCATCGGTAGACGGTTGGCCGCCAGGAGTTTTTTTCACGACCGGGAGTTCCATCTCATCAAAGAAAATTGCTCTTAAATCTTTGGTAGAAGCCAAGTTGAATTCTTTACCCGCTTCTCGATAGGCTTGTTCTTCAAGCCCGCTGATACGTTGTCCTAAATTATTGGATTGAACTTTNAANGCCTCTTCNTTTACTAATGTCCCGGCTTGTTCCATATCGGANAGCACNGGCACCAANGGNAATTCAATTTCATGCAAAACTTTTTCCAAAGAAGGNGTNTTTGCNAAAGCNGGTTTCAAATGGGAATAGCAACGNAAAGTGATATCCGCATCTTCTGCTGCNTANTCACTCGCTTTNTCCAAAGGTATCTGATTGAAAGTAAGTTGTTTGACGCCCTTACCAGCAACATCTTCAAAAGTTGTGGTTTTGACATTTAAATAATGACTCGCCATCGCATCCAAATTATGACGGGTCGCAGTCGGATCATAGACGTAAGACATCAACATGGTGTCGTTTTCAATGGTATTCAAATGGATGTCATAATTTGCTAAGACGTTCCGATCGAATTTTAGGTGTTGACCGATCAAAGGAGTCTTTTCGATGATTGGTTTGAGTTTTTTTAATACCTCGTCTCGATCGAGCTGCTTGGGCGCACCCTCGTAATCGTGACCTACCGGAATGTAGTATGCATTGTCTTCATCTGTTGCAACTGATAAGCCGACTAAGTTGGCTTGAGTAAAATCCAAGGAGTCTGTTTCGGTATCAAAAGCCAAAACTTTGGCTTTTTTCAATTCCTTAATGAGATCATCCAAATCTTTTTTACTCAGAATGGCACGGTAATTGTCCTTTGAAGCAGAGCCATTTGAGCTTTTAGCTGGCGTTTTTTTTGTTTCGGAACTTTTTAATAAGGTCTTAAATTCCAGTTCGGAAAATAGCTTGTGCAATTTAGCTTGATCGGTTTCTCCTACCGCTAGATCCTCAATCCCAAAATCCAACGTGACATCTTTTTTGATGGTGGTTAATTGTTGCGAGAGTTTGAGTTGCTCAATGCCTTCACGTAGGTATTCGCCAACCTTACCGGTAATTTCTTCAGCTTTTTCAATGATGGTTTCAACCGTTCCATATTTGCTTAGCCAGTTGACGGCAGTTTTGGGGCCGACTTTATTTACTCCTGGAATGTTATCCGAGGTATCCCCGACAAGTGCTAAGTAATCGATGATTTGTTCTGGAGTTACGCCAAACTTTTTCTCCACACCTTTTTGATCTAAAACTTCATTGGTCATGGTATTCACCAATTTGATATTTTTGGTCACGAGTTGTGCCAAGTCTTTATCGCCAGTGGAAATCACAGTCGAAATGCCCTTTTCTTCTGCTTGCTTGGCAAGCGTGCCAATCACATCATCGGCCTCAACGTTATCAACTACAAAAATCTTGATGCCCAAGGCCTCGACAATGTCGTAAATGGGTTGAATTTGCGGACGCAAATCATCTGGCATAGGTGGTCGATTGGCTTTGTATTTTTCATACATATCGTGGCGAAAAGTATCGCCTTTGGCATCGAAGATCATGCCAATGGGTGAATTTGGATGGTCTTCTAAGATACGCATCACCATGGTGGTTACCCCTCTTACCGCACCAGTTGGCTGTCCGTTAGAAGTCGTTAAGGGCGGTAAAGCATGGTAGGCGCGGTATACATATGACGATCCATCGATGAGGATTACGGAGTCGGTATCTGCGGTGCTTTCTGGTTTTGCCATAAAAATTTTTACCTAAATTTCGTTATACTTATACCATGAATTTGCTGCAAGAAACGCGTGTTGTTTTAACTTTAATTTTGCTTGCTTGCATCGGTTTAATTGCC
>NZFZ01000021.1 GCA_002689405.1 Gammaproteobacteria bacterium
TCATTAACAACAAAAAATATAATACCGCCTGCCAAGTAGAATTTATTGATAATGGTCCGGGCATTCCAGATGACATTATTGACTCTGTTTTCTTCCCTTTAGTTTCATCAAAAGAAATTGCCTCAGGATTAGGTTTGTCTATTGTTAAAGGAATCATCAATCAGCACCATGGATCTATTGATTGTTCTAGCGATGACACAGGAACAACATTCACAATTCTTTTACCTATTTCAGAAATAAACTTTGAAAAGACAAAAGCAAGCGAAGGTATAAATGGCTAAAAATAAAAAAATCTGGATTGCCGATGACGATGAATCTATCAGATTTGTTCTGGAATCGGGTTTGTCAGAAGCTGGTTTTAATGTTTCAACTTTTGAAGACGGTAACGAGGTTGTCAATAAGCTAGACATTGAATCACCCCACCTATTGCTTACCGATCTGAAAATGCCGGGTAGAGATGGTATGGATTTATTGGAAACTTTTCGAAATGAACATCAAAAAATACCTATCATTATCATGACTGCTCATTCAGATTTAGATACTACTGTAGAAGCTTTCGAAGCAGGAGCTTGGGATTACATAGCAAAACCTTTCGATTTGAATACAGCCATAGAAAAAATCAATAAGGCCATCTCTGAAAAGAAAAATGTTCAAAAGAAACTTACAGAAAAAGAAGAAATTAGCCTTAGGGCAGGAAAGATTCTTGGAAAATCTCCTGCAATGCAAGATCTATTTAATTCCATTGGGAAATTGTCTCATTCTGACAGTACAGTATTATTGGTTGGTGAGTCAGGAACTGGAAAAGAATTAGTTTCTCAAGCAATTTTTGAGCACTCAGATAGATCCAATAAAAAATTAATATCTCTAAATGTTGCTGATATACCTGTTGAATTATTGGAGTCTGAATTATTTGGTCATGAAAAAGGTGCTTTCAAAGGCGCTGGTGACCAAAGGATAGGTAGATTTGAGCAAGCCGATAAAGGAACTTTGTTTTTAGACGAAGTTGGAGATATGCCTCTAGAAACTCAAACTAGAATAATAAGAGTTTTATCAAGCGGTGAATTTTATAGAATTGGGGGAAATAGTCCTATTAAAGTTGATGTCAGGATTATTGCCGCTACAAACCAAAATCTCGAAGAAAAAGTAAGAAATGGGTCATTTCGAGAAGATCTTTATCACAGACTTAATGTTATAAAAATTAATTTACCTCCTTTGAGAGATAGAAAAGAAGATATCCTTTTATTAACCAGTTATTTTTTAAAGAAGTTTTCTGAAGAGGCAAAAATCAAAGTTAAAGTTCTCAGCAAAGAAGTTGAAGAGTTATTTGAAAATTTAATCTGGCCTGGAAATGTTTTGCAGTTACAAAATGTTTGCCAGTCATTAACTTTATTATCCTCAGGTCAAGAGATTTCAATAAGCGATATTCCCAAAGACCTTTCTTTGCAACGCAAAGGTCCAGAAATGAGTTGGAGCGACATGCTCGAATCGTGGGCATCAAAAAAACTTCTCAAGGGTGACGATCATATTCTGAATAGCGCTACCCCAATATTTGAAGGGACTATGATTAAAGCAGCACTAAAAGTGACAAAAGGTAAAAAAAGCGAAGCAGCTAAGCTATTGGGCTGGGGAAGAAATACTTTAGCTCGAAAGATTACTGAACTCGACCTTTAGTTTACTAAAGGTAATTTTTCCGATACCCAATTATTTATTCCGCCCTTTAGGACAAACACACTAATTTCTTCTTTTTTTAGATCTGAAGCCATACGAGATGAGTTTGTGCTGTTTTGACAAACCAATATTACTGGCTTGCCGTCAGCTTTCGCTATTTCCTTCTTACAAACATCTAGATCGGGGCCGACATGTCTTGCTTGGCTAATTTTTCCTTCATCGAATTCTTTTTGAGGTCTTATATCAATAACGAGAGCATTTTTTTTATTGATCAAAACAACTACCTTATGAGGTTCTAAATTTATTGCTTTTGAAATCCTATCCAACAAGTAAAGGGCAAGTAATGAAAAGATCAAAGGAATAACAATAAACCAATTGTCGATCAAAAATTCAATAAAATATGGCATAAGCGCGATATGATAAACGTAAAACTGATTTGACACTATGAATTCGGAAGATAATTTTTCTCACTTGGTTCTTGTAAGACATGGACAAAGTGAATGGAATGCAAAGAATCTCTTTACAGGTTGGAAAAATCCTGGCCTCACNGANAAAGGTTTGNAAGAGGCAAAAATCACAGGGGGAAAAATAAANGAACAAAACATTGTTTTTGATATCCACTTTACCTCGGAACTAAAAAGGGCTCAGCTAACAGGAGAAATAATTCTTTCCGAAATAGAACAAGAATCTTTAAAGACANTAAAAAATATTGCNTTGAATGAAAGAGACTATGGTGAATTGTCTGGACTTAATAAAGACGAATCCAGAGAAAAATGGGGAGAGGAACAGATTCACATTTGGAGAAGATCTTTTGATCAGCCTCCACCAGGAGGAGAAAGTTTAAAAGATACTGCTGATAGAGTTATTCCGTATTTTGAAAAAGTCATAGAGCCCGTTCTTAATGAAAAGAAGAATGTATTGATATGTGCTCATGGAAACTCTCTTAGAGCGCTTGTTATGCATATAGAAAAAATATCACCTGAAGAGATAGTTAAAATAGAAATAGCTACGGGCGAACCTATTTTTTATAAATTCCAGAATAAANAATTTNTTAGAACTTAGAGTCTTACTTCAAAACCTTCAGTTTGCAGAGCTTGTTTAACTTTTTTAATCGAAATTTCCTCNTAATGAAAAATACTAGCTGCAAGTAAAGCGTCAGCTTTTCCAAGCTTCACAGCATCAACTAAATGAGAAAGTTCTCCAGCTCCGCCAGATGCGATAACAGGAATCGATAAATTGTTTGAAAGCTCCCTATACAAGTTNTTATCAAAACCGCTTTTAGTTCCNTCTTTGTCCATAGAGGTCATGAGAATTTCNCCTGCACCTAAATCCTGCCCTTTTTTTGCCCNCTCAATNGCATCTAATTCNGTTTTGTTTTTTCCGCCATGAGTATAGACGTTCCAGATTTCCCCATCCTGTTTAGCATCTATAGCTAAAACAATACATTGAGCTCCATACTCTTTGGAAGCCTCTGCTATCAAATCTGGATTTAAAATAGCGCTTGTATTGATAGAAACTTTATCAGCACCCGATTTTAGAAGCATATCGATATCTTCAAGAGATTTTATTCCGCCTCCAACAGTAAACGGAATGAACACTTGTGAGGCAATTGATTTTACAGTCTCAATTGTGGTGGAACGTTCCTCAAAAGACGCGTCGATATCCAACATGCATATCTCATCAGCACCTTCAGCATCGTATCTTTTAGCAGCTTCTGCTGGATCTCCAGCATCAACAATGTCCTTAAAATTAATACCTTTAACAACTCTTCCTCCTCTGACATCTAAACAAGGGATTATTCGAACTGCTAAACTCATTTTTTTAAAACATCTCCAAAGCTTCTTTGAAATTTATTTTATTTTCATAAAGCGAAACACCGCAGATGGCCCCGATCACATTGGGAATTTTTGAAAGATTTATTAAATCGTTTATATTTTTTACTCCTCCTGAAGCTATAACAGGAAAAGGAGATAATTTTGCAACTTCAGATGTTTCTTCTAAATTTGGCCCAGAAAGCATGCCGTCTTTATTGATGTCTGTATAAATAATTGATTTGATAGGCAACTCTTTATAAGAACCGATCAAGTCTGAAGCTGATAATTGTGAAGCTTCTGTCCATGCTTCTGCAGCAAGAAAACCGTTCATTGCGTCGATACCTAAAATAATTTTTTCTGGAAAGGTTGTACAGGCTTTCGTGAACAATTCTTTATCCTTTATAGCAATGCTTCCTAGAATTACATGATCAACTCCAGAGTCAAAAATTAAATCTAAAGTTTCAAGGTCTCTTACCCCTCCTCCCAGCTGAAGATTCACGTCTGGGAATTTTTCTTTAATCTCTAAAACATATTGTAAGTTTTCAGGTTTACCCGACTTGGCGCCATCTAAATCAACCAAATGCAATCTTTTTGTTCCTTCTTTTATCCAATGAGCTGCAGCATCGACGGGTTTTTCAAAATAAACTTTAGTTGAGGATAAGTCTCCTTTTTGCAAACGAACACATTTTCCACTTTGGATATCAATCGCAGGAATTGGCAACATTTAAATTTTCCAATTTATAAAATTTTCTAAAAATTTGAGACCTATCTCTCCACTTTTTTCTGGATGAAATTGAGTAGCAAAAATATTTTCAGTAGCTACTGAAGAAACAAACTCTTCTCCGTAGTTTGTAGTGGTGATGAAGGCTTCTGTTTTAGCAGCTACAAAAGAATGCACAAAATAAAAAAACTGCTTGTCTTCTATTCCTGAAAATAATTCGTGTTGTTTTTCAATCTTTACATTATTCCAACCCATGTGAGGTATTTTTAGATTTTCTTTATGTATGTCTTTTATTTTAGTTATGCTTCCGTTAATGAGGCCCAAACCCTTCTCTTTGCTTTCTTCGCTTGAATTAAAGAGGATTTGAAGACCTAAACAAATTCCAAGAAAAGGTTTCAATTTGATTGCTTCCAATAAAGGGTTGATCATTTCCGTTTCATTTAATTTTTTTATGCAAGAACCCATAGAACCTTGTCCTGGAAAAACAAGCTTATCGATACTTTTAAATTTATCAGGAGTATCGACAATTGAAACTTTTGAGCCAAGTGATTGAAGAGCTCTAGCTACTGAATGTATGTTGCTGGCTCCGTAATCAACTACTCCAAGGTGCATTAATTTATAGCAACCCTTTAGTGGAAGGAAGAACATCTCCTTTAGAAGGATCTACCATACAAGCAGTTTTGAGAGCTAAAGCAAATGCTTTGAATATAGTTTCAGCTTGGTGATGAGCATTTTCGCCTTTGAGGTTATCAATGTGAACAGTTGCAAGAGCTTTGTTGACAAAACCATGGAAAAATTCTTTTAACAAGCTCAAATCAAAATCGTTAATCGATTCTTTTGTGAAATTAACATTCCAACTTAACCCTGGTCTTCCAGAGAAATCTACCACTACCCTTGATAAAGCCTCATCCAAAGGAGCATATGCAGAGCCAAATCTGAAAATACCTTTTTTATCGCCTAAAGCATTATTGAATGCTTCTCCAAGACTAATGCCTACATCTTCTACTGTATGGTGAGCATCCACCTCTAAATCCCCTTTTGCATCTAAGTCAATATCAAATCCACCATGTTTGGATAGCTGATCAATCATGTGAACAAAAAAAGGTAAATCTGCTTTTAGATTGCTTTCTCCTTTACCATCTAAAGCTAGAGAAAGTTTGATTTGAGTTTCTTTGGTATTTCTTTCTAATTCAGCTTTTCGCATCTTAATCCTCTTTCAAAAAGACATTATAGCGGACAGAAATCAGTAAAATAATAAACATGAATCAATTTTCAAAAAAAATTATTGATTGGCAAAAAAGCCAAGGAAGAAATAATCTTCCCTGGCAGAAAAAAAGTGCGTACGAGGTTTGGATTTCTGAAATTATGCTTCAACAAACGCAAGTTGAAACCGTTATCCCTTACTATCTGGCATTCATAGAAACTTTTCCAGAAATAAAAACTCTGGCGAAAAGCTCTGAAGAAGAGGTTATGAGTTTGTGGAGTGGCTTGGGCTATTACTCTAGAGCAAGAAATATTCATAAAAGCGCAAAAATAATATTGAATGAATACAAAGGAAAATTTCCTCAAGATTTTAAAAATTTAGTTGAACTACCGGGTATCGGTCCCTCTACAGCAGGAGCAATACTTTCCCTTGCATTTGAGTTACCTGGAGTAATTTTAGATGGGAACGTAAAAAGAGTGATTGCTAGGTTTAAAGGCATTACTAATCCAATAGATAATAATGAGACTCAAAAAGAAGTAAAAAGTTTTGCTGCAGAGTTTTTACCAGAAGATTCATTCAGAGAATATTCTCAAGGAATAATGGATTTAGGTTCTTTGTTGTGTAGGCCAAAAAATCCTTTATGCAATAGTTGTCCCGTAAATAAAAGTTGTCAGGCTTTAAAGTTAGGCATTCAAGAAAAAATTCCATTAAAAAAAACTTCCAAACCAAAAAAAGAAAAAAAGATTGATTGGTTATTAATATCTTCAAATAATAAAATTTTGCTTAAAAGAAATGATAGTAAAGGCATCTGGAAAAATTTATGGCTATTTCCTGATAAAAATATTTTGAGTAAAGACAATATATCTTTGCTTGAAAAAAAAGAGTCTCTCCCTGAAATTATTCATAATTTATCTCATCGAAAACTGAACATCTCAACGGTCAAATACCAAATAAAAAACAAAGATAGATTAAAGATAGACAGATCCAGCTCAGTTTGGGTTAGCAAAGAAGATTCAGTTAAAATGGGAATGCCCAAACCCATTAAAGAAATAATAGAAAATTATTTATGAAAACTGTTTTTTGTAGAAAATATCAAAAGGATTTACCGAAGATGGATAGAGCTCCCTTTCCTGGTGAAAAAGGAGAAGAAATTTTTTCAAGTGTTTCCAAACAAGCGTGGATGGAATGGCTTCAACAACAGACAATGCTTGTTAATGAAAAACAACTAGATTTATCAAAAAAGGAGTCCAGAGATTATCTCAGTCAGCAACTCGAAAACTTTTTGAATAACGAATCTTTTGATAAAGCTGAAGGGTTTGTCCCTTTAGATAAATAACTTTATTAGCTTGCTAAATATCTATAGAATTTGATTTTCTTTTTGCCCAGATAGCTCAGTCGGTAGAGCAAAGGACTGAAAATCCTTGTGTCGGTGGTTCGATTCCACCTCTGGGCACCATGATTTTACTAAAAAAATCTTTTAAAAATTAAGGATGTTTAATCAAATAATTTTGCAACTTCCTCTATCGCACTAAAAGAACTGACATCGCCTCTATCAATAATTAAAATATATTCATTTAGTGCATTATGAAAAGTACTTAAATCAAATACCTCTAATTTTTCTACCAACTCCTTATTTAAACTAAATATTTCAAAACTTACATCGTTATGAAGATGTGGGATATGTGTGATGAGCCAAATTAAATCACTTAAAAAATTCTGCAATTCTTCAAATAAATCTTCGTAATCAAACTGGATATTTTTATCACATATCCGATTGATGTCATCAGAAGATAGTTGAGTTACTTTATCAAGATCTAAATTATTATCATAAAAATCACTTAATATACTTATGTAGGTAAATACCTCTTTGACGATACCTTTGAATGATTTTTCCTTACTGAGAGGATTAAATTGTTTTGCGTATTCTATTTCTAACTCATTTATTCCATAAATCGCATCAAGATTGTTTTTTAATAACGTCGCAGTATTCTTTAAAGACTTCCTTTCGGGTTTGATATTTTGTAGATCATTTGCAAATTCATTAGCTACTAGATTCTCTGCATTTTCTTGAAGAACTGATACTATTTCACCTAGTTTCTTATGATCGTCTACCACGGACATGTGATAACCAATATAGTCGCCAATTATATTTAGCAGTTTTTCTTCCGCAGCAATCACTTTCTCTACACAAAGACCAAGCAAATGATCAGAACCTGACGAGGTACTTTCAATTGAAGTTAATTTATTTTTGCTGGGCTTCCAATTAAAAATATTTAGTTCATGGTCTATCGACAAAAATACTTCCATCGATGGGAAAATCTCCGACCCATACTGTGCATCCATTATGTCGTTAGTTAAATTTAAGTCTTCATGAAGAGGATTGAATGATAGTTTGTTTATCTGCTTCTGAATGCTCTGGATTTTTTGATTAATTTTTTTGTTAAGCTCACTCTTAACTTTGTTTACCTTTTTAGCTTCCATTTTGGCTTCTTCAGCTTTGACTTTTTTTGATTTGATATCCTCCTCTTCCTGAAATTTTTCATAGTCAGCTCGCTGATTTCTATCAAGCTCTGCAGCCCATTGCCTATCTTTTTCTTCCTTGATAAGAAAGGACCAAAAAATATCAAAACCCAATGCCATAGGGCTTTTCATAATCTCATTATAAAAAACTTTTTTTCCAAATTTATTGAAACAATTGTATAAATGTTTATTTGCTTCCTCTTCATTGGATTCAGAGCACAAATAAAAATAATAAAATACCTCTAAATTTATGAGAAAACTTTCACTGCAATATTGTTTAGCAAAAAGATAAAACTTTTCTGCAAATAATTTAAAATCTAAACTTTCAATAATATCAATCGATGCTGCGATACTTAATCTGGCAGCATTATCTTGGGCAAGATTTGCCTGTGATTCGATTTCATTTTCAAGTTCAATTTTCGTTTTTTGCATTGCATCTACATACATTTCTTTCCATCCTGCCATACCTAAAAGGTTCATCCATTTAGCGCAGTAAAATACAGCTTCTTCATTAAAAGGGTCCTTTTCAATAGCATCTTTACTCATTCCTATCGCTTCATTTATGCTTTCGACATTATTAAGCTCTGGATCAAATAATTTCATCATTTTCTTTGCTGTCTTAAGCTTTTCAATGGAAAGTGTCTGATCAGGATTTTCTAGAGCAGTGGTCTGCTTTTCATTTTCAATAAGAACTCTATCTAAAATATCTATTATTAATTCATTGTTTTGTATTACTTGACTCTGAAATTCTCGCTGCTCAAGTGTTTGTGAATAAATAGCAGCAACTACTTCGGTACCCATTTCTGTTATTCCTCGTTCTAATGCCTTTAAATCCTGTGAAAGTTCATTTATGCCGCTTGAAAGCTCTTCAAATCCTTTTTCATTTGTATAATTTATTTCATCAAGATGGTCGTCCAATGCCACAAAGCCTCTGTATAGCAATTCATTGCCAGTCTTAATCCCTTTATCAATATTCTGGAGTTGACTAATTTGTCTTTGAGAATTAATTAATAAAATGCCTTGGGAAAAATTACCTTTAGCAATATCTATTCCTCCCACCCCATAAGATGCAATTTTTAAAGATTTATCTATTAAGTTACTCATAAAAAAATATTAAATAACAAATTTCATTGAGCTTTTTCCCTAAGCAAGTAAAAAGTAATTCCTGCAGCAATAAACTCAAAAATCATAAAGAATACAAAGATCGTATCTGGCATTCCATCTAGAATTAAACTGAGCGCTCTTCCAAGGCCAATCCCAAGCATAAAGACAAACATGCACCATAAAGCGGGAACCGTAAGACTTTTGTTAAAAGCTCCAAAAACCCACAACAACACACAACCAATATAAAGGCCCATTATGGCTCTAAAGATATTGGACAAATTATTTTCTGCAACTTCAATTCCATAAAGAATTGGTAGAAACTCTTTTGGATTTAATCCGTATCCCAGCGCAGCGGGAAATACTCCGATAGAAATAAATAATAAAAAATAGGATTCTTTGGTCATGATTGCCTTCTTATATTTGATTTTTAAAAATTACTATAATTTTCTATTTAATGATAAAACTTTTCTGCAATGTGTGCGCGTCCTTGTGTAATATTTGTCCATGTCTAAAAAATTACTTTTAGAAGGTTTAAAGGTTATTGATGCAGGAAGTTTTATCGCAGGGCCGGTATCAACCACAATCCTTTCTGATTTTGGTGCAGAAGTCATCAAGATTGAACCGCCAAAAGTTGGTGATAGTTTAAGACACTTAATTGCTCGAACAAAAAGAGTTAATCCGGTTTCTAATAAAGACTACTGTTGGCATTTAACCTCAAGAAATAAAAAAAGTTTAGCCTTAAATTTGGGAGATCCAAAAGGACAAAAGATTTTGCAAGAACTGGTAAAAATTTCTGATGTATTTGTAACCAATATGCCTCAAAGAATAAGAGATAAATTGAAAATTAATGCCTCAGACTTACTCCCTTTGAACGAAAGACTTATCTATGGATCTTTGACAGGCTATGGTGAAGATGGACCAGACTCGCATCGAACTGCTTTTGATACGATGGCTTGGTGGGCAAGAAGTGGCTTGATGGATATCGTAAGACCTTCGGATAATTCAACTCCAGGAATGCCGCCTATAGGTATGGGAGATCAACCTACTGGAGTATCTTTATTTGCAAGCATCATGACGGCTCTTTATAGAAGAGAAAAAACAGGCAAAGGTGGAGAAGTCAATACTTCTTTGATGGCAAATGGTGCATGGTCAAATGGATCTTTCATTCAAGCAGCGCTTTTTGACGCTGATTTTCCAGAGAGAAAGGCTGAAGTTACACCTCACCCTTTTGGTGGGCGTTATGAAACTAAGGATGGCAGATATTTTATGTTGGCAATCATTGACGCTGCTAAAGAATGGCCAAAATTATTAAAAGCTCTCGATATAGAATATTTAAATACTGATGAAAGATTTTCATCTTTTCAAAAAATGAACGAAAATCATCAAGAGCTTTATGAGGAGCTTGAGAAACTTTTTAAGCAATACGACTTGAATGAAATAGTTGAAAAATTAAGGTTCTCTGAAGTTACCTTTGGGGTCCTTAGTAAATCTACAGATCATAAAAAAGACGAACAATTTCTAAAAAGTGAGGTTTTGGTTAACTTTTCAAAAGACAGTTTTGAAACAGAAAACTTAACAATCAATAGTCCGGTATTTCTTAAAGATGAGCCCAAAAAAACTCCTTCTAGAGGTCCAGACTTAGGCGAACATTCTAAAGAAATTCTCTCTGACATTGGCATAGACTCAAAAGAACTAGACATGCTCAAAGAAGATGGTGTTATAGATTTTCCTCAAAATTAGTCAATCGGATATATAAGAAGTTTCAATAATGTGACATGCATAGTCATTTACTAATTTATAATCATTAAATGAAAATTTTTATTATTTTTTCTCTTCTATTCTACTCAAATTTTTATTTTTCTATTCCGAACAATATTTTGGAATATGAACTTGGCGCAGAGATTGAAAATGTTGAATGCAAAACTTGGGAATATTATCAATCAGGATTAACTCAAAGTTACAGATGCTTTACCAAAAGGAATAATAATGAAGCCATTGAATTCATCAGCGATCCTTATACAAAAAAAATAGGAAAAATAAACAGACATATCTTAATTAATTCTTTAGATATTGATCTGCTAATTGCAAAAATGATTGAAAACTATGGCAAGCCAAAAAAGGTAAGCACCGACATAACAGACGTTAATGAATTCAAGATATTAGTTTGGGGAGAAGCAAGGGTTATATTTATTGACGATGTGGATTTTCAAATATCTACCAAAAAAAACAAAGGCTTGTCTTTAAGCTTTTCAAGCTGTGAAAGATTAAGTTTTGGCTCTAATTGTAAAAAATTTTTTGATGTAAATGGTCAATCCTCAAAAATTATAGCTACGTTAGCTTTGACTGATGCGATAGTTTATAAAAATAACCTGCAATCAATTGAAGCAAAAAAAAATATTGGTTCATCCAGCGAATATTTAAACAATAACTCAAGAAAAGACTTTAAAATAGATTTTTAAAAATTTTGTGTTGGAGAGTTAAATGAGAACTATTGAGGATTTATTAGAGGGCTTAATCTATGCCAGCAGATGGCTTTTAGCACCTATTTATATGATTTTGTGTCTTTGCTTGGCACTGATCGCCATAACTACAATTCAACACTTCATTCAATATGCTCCGGGGTTAATGAGCATGAAGTTAAAAGAAGTACTTTTATTTGTTCTCCAAGTGGTAGACCTTGCTTTAATCGCTAACCTTGTTGTGATGATTATTTTTTCCGGTTACGAAAACTTTATTTCTAAAATTGATGTAGCAAAAGATGACAGAGATAGGCCGGATTGGATGGGTTCGGTTGATTTTAGTGATCTAAAAATTAAACTGGTTGCCTCAATTTTGGCTATATCAGGTATTGGACTGCTTGAAACCTTTCTTAAAATTGCTGGTTCGGGTGATGTTGCAGTTAGCGAAGTAGAGATCAAGTGGATGGTTATTATTCACATCATTTTTATAATCTCTGGATTACTTTTAGCGATGATGGATTATGTAGCCCATCGAAGCAGCAAACATTAAATATTCAAAAATATCTTTTTGCTAAAAGCCAAAACAAGAAAGGTATTACCGCAATGCCTATAAATGCTATTGAGGCAGATTGACTAGTAAGGGCTGCTGTTCCTATGAATGCGTAAACTATTGAAATTAATAAATTACTCACAATCATTACCGTTAGAAAAGTACTCCATTTCATACCAGCTAAACCAGCAGCTACAGTTGAAATTTCTGCTATAGCTGGAGCGGGTCTCGCAATCAATAAAATACTAACGCCAAATTTTTTTGCCGCCTCTTCTGATCTTTCTAAATCTTCTTGATTGAGTATTTTTTTTGCTAAGGGTTTGGCAGCATACTTTCCTATAGAGAAGCCAATTATCGAGCCCAAAGTAAGCCCTATCCAAATAATAGGTATGGATAAATAAAATCCTAGAATGGCCCCAGCAAAAGTATTGGTAACACCATTTGGAATTGGTAAAAAAACATCAGCTGTTAGGGCGAAGATAACCAAAATGGAGTTTAAAAATTGATTGTTTCCACTCCATTCAATAAATTGATTTGTTAAGTCAGCTATCGATGACTCAAGTAATGACAAGGGTAATATGATGGAGGTCAAAACAATCATGATAAATCCCAGAAATTTTAAAAGAGTATAAATATTCATTATTTTTACATTTTATATGTTTAAANAATTAGAAAAAATTTAATTCAAGATTAAGTGAATGTTAAGATATGGCAGNTATACTGTCATTTGTCATGTTTAAAAATATATTTTTTTTCTTATTTGTAATTACTTTTTTTTTCTCTTGCTCTGAATTTGAGAGAAAAACAGAAAAAGAATTAGCTCAAGAAAAATTCGGAGACATCCCTTTAGTCGAATACAAGCCCAGTCCCAATCCTGATAAAAATGCCTATTTTGGTGACTTGCATGTTCATACGGAAAATTCTTTTGATGCCTATACCTTTGGAACTACCTCATCTCCTGCCGATGCATACGAATTTGCTAAAGGGAAAGCTATAAAACATCCGACTGGATACGCCATCCAACTCAGTCGACCTTTGGATTTTTATGCAGTAACTGATCATGGGGTTTTTATGGGAATTGTTAAAGAAGCGGCTGACACTTCATCCGAAGTTTCTAAGTATGAATTAGCCGAACCTCTTCACAATTTAAACGAGAATGTCAGCGGTAGCATTATATCGATTCTAAGAAGAGCCAATACTTTTAGGCCTTTTGCAAGATCTCTAGCTACAGGAATTGAAGAAGGAGTTATAGACATGAAACTTTTACAGGAAGTCAGTAATGGCGTTTGGCAAGGAACAATTCAAGCAGCCGATCAGGCCTATGTTCCTGGAGAATTTACAACTTTTGCTGCTTATGAGTACACTTCTTCGGTTGAAATTTATGATAATTATCTTCATAGAAACGTAATCTTTCAAGATACTAAAAACCTCCCTAAAAAACTTTTTACTAGGGCCGATAGTTTGAATCCAGAGGAGTTGTGGAGCTGGATGAATGGACTCAGACAGAATGGGGTTGAAAGTCTGGCCATACCTCACAATTCAAATCTTTCCGGCGGAGCTGCTTTCCCGCTTACTTATTATAATGGCGATCCCATAGATGAAGTCTATGCAACCAATAGAGCAAATAACGAGCCTTTGGTAGAGGTCACTCAGGCAAAAGGAACCTCTGAAACACACCCTTTGCTTTCAATTAACGATGAATGGGCAGCTTTTGAAATACCAGTAGAAAAAGAAGCAAAACTTTTAAAAAATGCTAAAGGTAGTTTTGTTAGAAATGCTTATTTAAGAGGACTAGCCTTGTCTGAACAGGGCCTGACCAATCCTTATAAGTTTGGTCTTTCTGCTGCAAGTGATACTCATGTAGCTGCTGGATCATATAACGAAGAGAACTTCTTTTCTAAAATCGGCATACTGGATGGTACTCCAGAATTACGTGGCTCTGTGCCATACAATTGGCTTTTAGCAAAAACTGCAAAAATTTTTCGACCAGAAGCTTTTGCTGAAATAAATGGAAAAGATTATCTGGCTTTCTCAGACCGTTTGATTGGATTTTCTGCATCTGGTCTTACCGGTGTTTGGGCAGAAAAAAATACTAGAGAAGATATTTATGATGCCTTCAGAAAAAAAGAAACATTTGCTACCTCTGGCCCAAGAATAAAGGTGCGTTTTTTTGCAGGTTATGAATTTGGAGAAGCTAAATTGAGTGATTTAGATCTAGTTAAAAATGCATATAAAAATAATTTATCTATGGGCTCTACGATAAATATTGAAAAAGGTAAAAAACCAAAATTTCTTGTTTGGGCTACTGCAGATTCTTTAGGAGCCCCATTGCAAAGGATTCAAATCATCAAAGGTTGGTTAGAAAATGGAAAGCATAAAGAAAAGGTTTTTGATGTTGCTTGTTCAAATGGATTAATGGTCAATTCATCCAATTTCCGTTGTCCTGATAATGGTGCAAAAGTTAACATTGAAACCTGTGATATTACCGAAAATTCAGGATCATCTGAACTCAAAAACTTTTGGGAAGATCCCGATTTTCTTGAAGATCAAGAAGCTTTTTATTATGTAAGAGTTTTAGAGAACCCAGTCTGTAGATGGTCAACTTGGGATTCTATTCGATCTGGATTTAAACCAAGATCTGATATCCCTGCAACAATTCAAGAGAGAGCTTGGACTTCACCTATTTGGTTTGAGCCAACCAAATCTTGAAATATTCATTTCTCTGTTAGAAAATTCCTTTACCTATTATGAAATCTATCTTTTCAAATTTTAAAAATATTTTGTTAATTGGGGCTTATAAAATCCTAGTGATTTTTGAAAAACTCACAAATAGAGGAATTGCCTTAGACTTCATTTCAAAAGATTACATAGATAATCCTTATAAAACTTACAACTCAATGAGATCTCACAAGCCTATTTTGTTTTCTCAGACAACAAGATTACATTGGGTTACTAAGATGGAGTTTGCGCAAGAAATGTTAAGAGATAAAAGATTTAGTGTTGACGATCGTAAATATCCAATTGCAGAAAAACGCAGAAAAGAATTTAAAAAGGCTGGAAGAGAAATCATGTTAGAACAATTTGAGAATCCTAGCATGCTCAAGCTTGATCCCCCTGATCANTCCAGAATAAGAAAGCTTGTNCAATATGGCTTTACCAACAGNTACATAACATCCCTTGAACCAGAAATAAAAAAAATAGTTGAAGATTGTTTAGATAAAGTTCACAACCAGGATTCTTTTGACTTAATTGAAGACTTNGCAAAACCACTGCCAGCAATTGTGATTGCAAAAATGATGGGTTTGCCAAATGAAGACTTAGATCAATTTCAAGCTTGGTCTGAGGATTTATTAGTTGGAGTTGGAGGAATAGGAACCTCTAGAGAGGATATTAAAAAATCTGGTGATGCTTATGAAGCATTGATAAATTATTTTGAAAGAATAATCCTTGCCAGAAAGGATTCGCCTGGTGAAGACTTCATTGGCAAACTAATTCAAGCAGAAGAAGAAGGAGACAAATTAAATATTAAAGAAATGTATGGTACTTGTTTACTTCTATTGATTGCTGGACATGAAACTACTACCAGATTGATTGGTAATGGTATGTTTGCACTTTTCAATCATCCCGAACAAATGTCTGCTCTAAAAAATGAATTTGGACTAATACCTAATGCAATTGAAGAAATGCTCAGGTACGAACCTCCCGTGCATGCAACCGTAAGATTTGCTGAAAATGATCTGTCCTATGATGGCAAGTCTTACAAACGAGGCACTGCTTTTGCAATAAGTATTGCTGGAGCAAATCGAGACCCAGATGCAAATGCAAATCCTAATGAATTTGATATATTCCGAAAGGACATAAAACACATATCCTTTGGCTATGGACCGCATATGTGCATAGGAGCTAGTTTAGCTAGAATAGAATCAAGATTAGCCTTTGAAGTGCTTTTTGAACGATTTAAAAACCTCAGCCTAAAAGAAGAACATCCAAAATGGGGTAAAAATCTTATTTTTAGGGGTTTTGATAATTTAAAAATAGAAATAGCATAAAAAAAAGGCGCCATTTAGGCGCCTTTTTTTTNAGCTTAGATTAGAATCTATGAACGACCTCCAATCCAGCTCTCATACCTTCGTAGTACTTAACTCTGGCTCCACCACCCTGTCCACCAGGATAAATAAGAGTGAAACCAATATCATCATCTACATCAAGACAATTTGTACAATAACCTCTTAAAGAAGTCCCATTGTTAAACTCGATTGTAGTTGAGAAATTAAGTCTTGCAATCTCATCTAAAAACGTCAAACCTGCAACGCGCTCATCGGCATTTGCAACATTAGTTTTATAAGAATAACTAGATGAAATAATCACATCACCAATTCTAGTCGGTTCAACATGCTCAAATGACAAAACCATTGCATTGTCTGGAGTCCAAGGCATTCCACCACCTGCTCTGCTGTATGCTCCAGGAACACCTGTTTTACAAGTTGTGAATGTTCCGTGAACTTCAGTCCAATCTCTTGAATCATCACAATAAACATCGTATTGGGCATCAATGTATGAATAATTGAAGTTTAAAGTAGTTTGATCAGCAACTCGAGCTGTTAAATTTAAATCAAATCCATTAATTGTAGATTCTCCTGCATTTCGAGTTAAACCTAAGGGTAGCCCTTGAACGACAGCAACTTTAATGACTTGTTTGTTTGTCCAATCATAAGAATAAGCAACTGTGCTTAGATTTAAAGAACCATTTAAAAAAGACCCTTTGTATCCGATTTCATTCATTTCAAGTTCTTCAGGGTCAAAGCCTTGCTCAACAATGTCTTTGAAGTAAGTTGCAAATTGCCATCCACCGCCTTTAAAGCCAGTTGAAAAGGTATACCAGAGTAGACTGTTATCGTTCGGTTTAAAGTCTATAGTCATCTTTGGATCTGTTGATGTCCAAGAAGCCTCTTTTTCAACCGTAAACACTTGTGCAGCACTTGCAATAGGAGCTACTCCAACTCCCTGAGCTGCGGCAATTATAGAAAAGTTAGTCATACATGCTGCAGAACCAGCTGTAGAAGTTGCTACCTGACAGGCAGCATCCCAACCTGGCGCCAATGCTAAAGACGGAGCAGCAGCATAGGCTCCTGCAATTACTGATAATTGGCCAGCATATTGTGTTGCTGTATATAAAGATGTTGGATCTAAAGCATTAAAATCCGAACAACCTACAGAGCCATCAGGGTTAATCGTGCTTGATGTACAGCCTGGTAAAACTAATGCGTCAGGAACACCTGTTGAATTTGAACTTGTAGTGTAAGCCATACCTTTAACATCGTAGGTGTATCTGGCACCAAGAGTAATATTCCATCGGTCTGCCATGGGAATGGTTACTTGAGCAAAAGCAG
>NZFZ01000022.1 GCA_002689405.1 Gammaproteobacteria bacterium
ATTACCTCTTCAATTGTTGCTTGAGCATACAAAGTGGACACCAATAAAATGGAGCCAACAAAAGCCAAGCCTGTTTTAAAGAATTTACTCATCTAGAATCCTCCCCTAATGAGTTGAAATTAATTTGCGAAGAACTCAAGCAAGAAAAACTATAACTTTTGCTTATAAGCTTAAGGATTCTCCCCCTATTACCTTCGATAATACCTAATTTTAGAAGTACTGCAACCCTCTTTGAACAAAAAAAATCTCTAAGATAAAATCCGTTAAAATAATACTCCTCCAGCCGAATTAAAATTAATGAATAAAAAAGAAAGAGCTTTGTTTGTAGAGAAAAAACTCAATGAACTTTTCCCAAATCCTAAAGCGCCTTTGAAACATAAAAATGCTTTTACTTTTTTAATTGCAGTTTTGTTAAGCGCACAAACAACGGACAAGCGAGTCAATATAGTCACTAAGGAACTCTTTGAGGCTGCTGCTTCTCCAAAGGAAATGTTTAAGTTGGGAGAAAAAAAAGTCTATGACTTTATTAAAACTTGTGGGCTCGCCCCAAAAAAAGCCAAAGCTATCATAGAAACCTCAAAGCTGCTCATGGAAAAGCACAATGGTAAGGTGCCAAAAGAACTCACTCAGCTGGAAGAACTTCCAGGCGTAGGTCATAAAACCGCATCAGTAGTGGTCAGCGAATTTTTCAAAAAACCTGCTTTTCCAGTTGATACACATATTCACCGCTTAGCTCAACGCTGGGGGCTGACAAATGGTAAATCGGTCAAACAAACTGAAAAAGATTTAAAAGAAGTTTTTGATGAGATGAATTGGCGAGATTTGCATTTGCAGTTTATTTTTTACGGTCGAACATTTTGTACGGCAAAAGGTTGTGATGGCACAGTATGTTTTATGTGTAAAAGTTTATATCCTAATAGAAAAAATAAAATTAAGACGTTAAAAGCTTAAATTAATTTCATTGAGGAGTATAATTTAAGCAATACAAATCGCTTTCATTTATGTACGGAAATAATTTATCTATCAAATCTTTTGACGATGATCTTTGGCAAGCTCTAGAACAAGAACGCCTCAGGCAAGAACAACACATCGAACTCATAGCCTCTGAAAATTATGCCTCTCCAAGAATACTAGAAGCCCAAGGATCTATTCTGACCAATAAATATGCAGAAGGTTATCCGGGAAAGAGATACTACGGTGGCTGCGAATACGTCGATATCGCCGAGCAATTGGCCATTGATCGTGCAAAAGAATTATTTGGGGCCGATTATGCAAATGTCCAGCCGCATTCTGGGGCAAGTGCAAACGCAGCAGTCTTTCTCGCACTTTTGAATGCTGGCGATAGAATATTAGGCATGAGTCTTGATCATGGAGGTCACTTGACCCATGGTTCTAAAGTTAACTTTTCAGGAAAAATATACGAATCTTACAGTTATGGAATTGATTCCAGTACTGGGGATATTGACTATGCACAAGTGGAAGCGCTGGCAAAAGAGCACAGGCCAAAGCTTATCATTTGTGGCTTTTCAGCCTTTTCAGGTATCTTGGATTGGGCAAAATTCAAAGAGATTGCAAAGTCCATTGATGCGTATTTGTTAGCAGACATTTCGCATGTTTCGGGTCTGGTTGCCGCGGGACTTTACCCAAATCCCTTTCCTCATGCGGATGTGGTTACGACCACAACGCATAAAACCTTAGTTGGGCCAAGAGGTGGTTTAATTTTAGCGGGTCCAAACGAGGAACTCCAAAAGAAACTAAACTCTGCGTTGTTTCCTGGATCTCAGGGTGGTCCCTTGATGCACGTCATAGCTGCCAAGGCAGTATGTTTTAAGGAAGCAATGGAAGAAGAATTCAAAACATATCAACAGCAGATTCTTTTTAACGCGAAAACCATGAGTGCCCAATTTATGAAAAACGGAATAGATATTGTTTCCAACGGTACTTCCAATCACATGTTTTTAGTAAACCTTATTAAGAATAACGTTACTGGAAAGGATCTTGAAGCTGCTCTTGGGCAGGCATTCATAACTGTCAATAAAAATTCAGTGCCCGATGATCCCAAATCACCTTTTGTAACTTCTGGAATTAGAGTTGGAACACCTGCGGTAACTCGCAGAGGCTTCAAAGAAAAAGAAGTTTCACAAGTTGCAGATTGGATTTCTCAAATCATTCAAAATATTGAAGACCAAAAATTAATTGCAGACATAAAAGAAGAAGTCAAAAACCTTTGTGGCAATTTTCCCGTTTACTCTGAATAAGGCATGCACTGTCCGTACTGTTCCTTCGAAGAAAGCAAGGTCATAGACTCACGTCTGGTAACCGAAGGCAGTGAAATCAGAAGAAGACGAGAATGTCTCAAGTGCGGCGAAAGATGGACAACTTTTGAAGTTGGAGAATTGGTCATGCCGAAAATAATAAAACAAGATAAATCTAGAGTTCCGTTTGATGAAACCAAGATAAGAGAAGGAATAGCTAGGTCTTTAGAAAAAAGGCCAGTGAGCGATGCGCAATTCCAATCCTTGATAGAATCCATAAAGAAAGAAATTAGAGATTTTGGCGAACGAGAGATCGAATCTAAAATCATCGGCGAGACGGTTATGAAACATCTTAAAAAGTTAGATGAGGTAGCTTTCGTCAGATTTGCCTCAGTGTATAGAAGTTTTCAAGACCCTAACGAATTCAGTGAAGAAGTTAAAAAACTGAGCGATGAATGACTCATATTTCATGGCAAAAGCTTTATCTCTTGCTATTAGAGGAAGATTCACGAGTAAGCCTGGAGTAAATGTTGGCTCCGTAATTGTTAAAAATAACAAAATCATAGGTCAGGGTTTTTATGAAAAATACGGCGGTCTTCATGCAGAAATCAACGCCATCAATGATGTAAGGAAAAAATATAAAACAAATTATTTCTCCAAACTTTCCGGAAGCGACATCTATATCACTTTAGAACCTTGCAGCAAAAAAGGAAAAACAGGCGCATGTGTAAATGAACTTAAAAAGTATGCCTTCAAGAGAATAATAATTGGAACAAAAGATCCAACTCAAAATGGCATTGTCAATCTGCGCAAAGCAGGCTACGAAGTAAAAAACTTAGAAGATGAAAAATGTCTTGATGTAAACAAAGCATTTTTACACAAAGCTAAATTTAAAAGGCCTTACATCAGAGCAAAAATTGCAATGTCTCAAGACCATAAATCGGTTTTTTTATCTGGCAAAAGAAAGTGGATTACCGGTATTCCTGCACGTAATGACGTCCAATGCCTCAGAGCTGAATCGGATATCGTCATTACTGGGGCAGGAACGCTTAATGAAGATAAGCCTTCTATGAATGTAAGGCTTAAAGAAATAGTTTCAAATAAAAATTTTTTGCAACCCGTAAGATACGTTTTTTCCAAAGATCTTAAACTGAACTGGGATATTCCTTTTTTTGCTTTGCCTGGAAAAAAAGTGGTAGTGACTCAAAAAAAAACGCTTCCAAAGCGCGCGCAAGCAATAGGAGAGCTTTCGCTCATGCATTGTGCTAAAAATCAAAATTTTCTTGACCCCAAAAACTTTGTAAAGAGGGTTTCCAAACTTAACGTGAACAATATTTTACTGGAAGCTGGACCTAAACTTTTAGGCAGTTTTGGTGATGAAAACCTAATCGATGAATATATTTTCTTCATATCTTCTGAGAAACTTGGAAATACAGCCAAACATTTTTATGGCGGTCAAAAAAAAATAAACTTCTTTGGAGGAACGCAATTCGATATAGTTGAGGAACTTAGAATTGGTAAAGATACCAAAATAGTTTTAAGGAAAAAATAAAATGGATTTGAATGATACTAAAGAGCTCATTTCTGAAATTAAAAAAGGAAACATGGTGCTTTTAATGGATGATGAAGATCGTGAAAACGAAGGCGATTTAATTCTAGCTGGTGAAAAAGCAACCGCAGAGAAAATAAATTTTATGGCTAAAAATGCCAGAGGGTTAATCTGTCTTGCGATGAGTCAAAATAAATGCGAAGCCTTAAATTTGAATCAAATGGTAAGCAACAATAAAAGTGGTTTGGGAACAGGCTTCACTGTTTCAATTGAAGCTGCTAGTGGAATTACCACCGGTATTTCTGCTGCGGATCGGGCTAGAACCATTACTGTTGCATCTAAAGCAAAAGCTAAAGCAAACGATATTGTTTCTCCAGGACACGTATTCCCTGTAAGAGCTGTCCCGGGTGGTGTTTTATCTCGCACAGGTCATACCGAGGGAAGTACTGATTTATGTAGATTGGCTGGTTTTACAGAATCAGCTGTAATTTGCGAGGTCATGAATGAAGACGGAACCATGGCTCGGAAAAAAGAATTACTGGAGTTCAGTAAAAATCACAATTTAAAGATAGGAACAATAGCTGACCTTATAAACTATCGAATTTTAAATGAACAAACCGTAAAAAGAATAGAAAAGAAAACAGTAAAAACAGAATTCGGAAAGTTCAATCTCATTCTCTATAAGGACCTTATTTTTGGCGAAACTCACTTAGTGCTGCAAAAAGGAAAAGTTACTAAAAACAGTCCTACGCTTGTGAGAGTGCAACAAAGTAATTTCTTTCATGATCTTTTAAATATTACTGAATTTGGAGCTAGATGGTCGGTATCTGACGCCATGAAAAAAATAAATGAAGCAGGAAAAGGAATCATCTTGCTGATTGATGGGGAGAGAAATAAAGCTGAGGAATTTCAGGAAATAAATGCCTCTAAGAAAAATCGAAAAAGTATTCCAAATAACGACCCAAGAAGAATTGGCATAGGGTCTCAAATCCTAAGAGATCTGGGAGTAAAACAAATTAAATTAATGGGTTCTGAAGTCAGGTACCCTTCTTTATCGGGATTTGATTTGGAAGTAATTGAATACATAAAAAAATGAAGTCCTCACAATTAAAAATTAGTCAACCAACTCATAATTTAAGCGATGCAACCGTTGCCGTTGTCAGCACTTATTGGAATGCAGAAATTATCTTACCAATGCTTAAAGACTGTCTTGCTGTATTAGAAGAACATAACTTAAAAAATGAGTCTTTCATGGTTCCTGGCGCCTATGAATTGCCGTTTATCGCTAATAAGCTTTGTAAAAATTATGATGCTGTTATTTTGCTCGGCTGTATCATTAAAGGAGAAACACCGCATTTTGAAATCATCTCTCAAAGTATCAGTGATTCGGTTCTGAAGGTTTCTTTAGAGAAAGATACCCCGATTATTTTTGGAGTTCTTACAACGAATGATGAAACGCAGGCAAAAGAAAGAGCTGTATATAAAGGTTCTGAATTTGCTAAGTCTGCTATAAATGTTTTGGATACCCTAAAAAAAATTAAGTGAAAACAAATCCATCTCCAACCAAGATAAGAGAACTGGTTATCCAAGCCCTTTATCAAAAGAAAATTTCTGGGGATTCAAATACAAAAATTTTAAAGGAACTAAAGCAGGCCCAAAAAAACTTGAATACAGAAAAAGTTAGTCAAATTGTCAAAGACATAAAATTATTCGAACAGGAATTCTCAAACACCATTGAAAAACTTTCCAATATTCCATTTGAAAGAATTGGTGGCATTGAGCTTTCCATCTTGTATCTGGCTTTGTATGAAGTCTCCAAATCTCAATTGGATATTCCAATCATTATCAATGAAGCTGTTAAGCTTGCAAAAAAATTTGGACAGAGCTCAAGCCATAAATTCATCAACGCAATTTTAGATAAGGCTATTAAAGAGAAACAAATTATCTGACAATTGTGCTTTGGTCATCTGGACCAGTTGAGATAATTTTTATAGGGACCGTGCAGACATCCTCAAGGAATGCGATAAAAGCTTTTGCTTCCTCTGGAAGCTCATCAAAATTTGTGAGATTTTTTGTTGGGGTACTCCATCCAGGAAGAGATTCATAAACTGGCTTAATATTTTCCAAGTTCATACACTCGCCAAAAATGAGCTCTGAATCATCAGCTTCATAGGCCGTACAAACTTTTATTTCATCCAAGCCATCCAAGACATCTATTTTCGTTAAACACAGCCCTGAGATACTATTGGTTTGAATGATTCTTTTCATTATCACTGCATCAAACCATCCGCATCTTCTTGGTCTACCTGTTGTTGCGCCCACTTCTCCTCCAGTGTTGGCAATATATACTCCAAGGTCATCAAAAATTTCTGTGGGCATGGGTCCTTCACCTACTCTTGTAACGTATGCTTTTACCACCCCTAAGATATTTTCTACATCCAAAGGGCCGCAGCCTGCCCCCGCTGCAATTCCTGTCGGAGAACAATTACTTGAAGTAACATATGGGTAGGTACCTTGATCAATATCCAGTAAGGCGCCTTGCGCTCCTTCAAACAAAACTTTTTTATTTTCAGAATTCAATTTTTTGATGAGCATTGATACATCTGCAAGCATAGGTTTTATTTTCTCTCCATAAGCTAAGTTTTCATCTATGAGACGATTCAAAGATAAAGCATCTTGGCCGAAAAATTTCTCAATCATAAAATTATAAAAGTCTAAAGTTTCTTCTAATAAGGGCCTAAGTCGATTTTCATTAAGGGTATCAACAACTCTTATTGCTCTTCTGGCAACTTTATCCTCATATGCTGGACCTATTCCTCTTAAAGTAGTACCAATGGTTTTTTGGCTATTGGATTTTTCTTTATAAAGATCTATCAACTGATGATAAGGCTGAATCAAAACACACGCAGGGCTGATCTTTAATCTATCGGTTATGCCAGAAGTAATATTGCTAATTTCTTCTATTTCCGAAAAAAGAGCCTGATACGAAATAACTACGCCTTTTCCGATTAAAGATAAAGACTCTTTGTGACAAATTGACGAGGGAAGCAAATGAAGAATAATTTTTTTATCATCAATGATTAGAGTATGGCCGGCATTATGTCCACCTTGATATCTGCAAGCGGCGGCAAAGTTTCCTGCTAAAAAATTAACAATTTTACCTTTTCCTTCGTCCCCCCATTGCAATCCTAAAATAGCTGAATTAGAAAATCTCATATCTTTTGATTCAATTTGGTAAGCGAAGAAACATTAATATCAAAACCAATTGCCTCTCGAACGATATTATTTTGCTTGCTTACATATTCTCCACCTTTCGCAATGGAAAAACCAAACCCAAAAACATGTACCGAAAAGACCAAACCGGAATGATAATCAAATCCTGGAAAATCTGAAAAATCTATATGATAGTCAGTTGAAGATGGCAAATTTTTAATTATTTTTTCTATTTTTTTTGCAGAGTCTTGAAAAATTTTATTTTTGTGGTTTTTTAAGTATTTGAGACATTCTATTTTACCGTTAACTGCAATAAGATTTTTTATCTCCAGTAAACTTTTGCTATTCAAGCCTTTAGAATTAAAAAATTCATCTAGGTCTGTTTTCGATTTGGATGAGATGATTTTTTTAAGTATCCTGTTTTCACCGAAAGATAAACCGAGAGCATTCAAAATTTCTGTTAGGGGTTCTGTTCTACCCAATGAAATGGTCAATTTGTACTTTCCGGCTTTTTTTAAGCTAAGCAGCATAAGTTTTATAAGATCCACTTCATCAGAGATTGAAATTTTTCCAAAAAATTCCACTCCTGTTTTGTAGGCGATTTTTGATTTTGTTAACGAATCTTTGGTCTTTCTTAAAGTTTCTCCAAAATAACAATATTTCTTATTTTTTTTAGAGCCTTGTTGAAGATCTATCCTTGCTATTTGTTGAGAAATATCAGGCCTTATAGAAATATTTTTTAAATTTTCGTCGGAAAAACTATAGGCATAATCCTTAAGAGAAGCATTAGCATTTCCGCCTATAGCCTCAGAAAATTCAATCAAAGAAGGTATGACGAGTTCACAATTGTTTTTGTAAAAGTAATTTAGAAATAGCGAGCGAAGTTTTTCAAGTTCTTTGGCTTTAGCGCCTACAAAATCCTCCGTTCCATCTGGAAGACCTGAGTTGGATGTAGACATTTTTATTTATTCGGATTTTATGCCTTTAGAACTATCCAAGTACTTAAAGAAGTCGCTATCGGGATCGATTAGAAGTACATCAGATTTATTTTCAAAAGTAGATTGATAAGCTTTTAAACTTCTAGTGAATTCGTAAAATTCTGGATCCTTATTGTAGGCATCAGCATAAACGCTAGTAGCTTTGGCATCACCATTTCCTCTGAGTTCTTCTGCTTTTTTATAAGCCTCGGCAAGAATAATTGTTCTTTCACGATCTGCGTTTGCTCGAATACCCTCTGCAATTTCTGTACCTTGAGCACGAAGTTCTTGAGCCAATCTCTCTCTTTCTGTTCTCATTCTGTTGTAAACAGATTCATTTACCTCTGTTGGTAATTCAATTTTTTTAACTCTTACGTCTAGAACTTCTATTCCAAGCTCGCCAGCTGCTACGGTATTTAAATCAGTTGTTAAAATCTTCATCAATTCGTCTCGTTCACCAGAAACTACCTCTTGGACAGTTCTGGTACCAAATTGGTTCCTAAGACCTTCGTCCACCCTTTGGGTCAATAAAGTTCTCATAGCACTCAACTGCCCTCCAGATGAAGTTATATAAAACTGCTCATTATTTGAAATGCGCCATTTAACAAAAGCATCAACGATAAGTCTCTTCTTTTCCGCTGTAAAATAAGGTTGCGGGAGAGCATCAAGTGTTAAAATTCTTGAGTCGAATTTTTTAACTGTGTGATAGATAGGCACTTTAAAATGCAGGCCTGGATTAATTTCAGGTTCAACAATTTCACCAAATCTCAGCAAAATTGCAGTTTGTTTGTCATTTACTATATAGATGGCATTACTAAGAATTACTATGATAATTAAAGCAATGATTCCTAAATTTAAATTTAACGACTTCATACTATCTTCGATCCTGTCTTCTTCTTAATTCTTCAATAACTCGGTCAGTGATCTCTTGAATTTCTGATCCAAGAGTTGTTGGTGTTGTAGATGACGAAGCTTCTTCTCTTGATCGCCTATTAGGATCTAAAGAAGCTGCTGCAATTTGGTCTAGAGGTAAATACAGAATGTTATTACCCTCTTTGACGTCAATCATCACCTTGGTGCTATTGCTCATAACAGACTGAACTGCATCTAAATATAATCTCTGCCTAGTAACTACAGGAGATTTTGAATATTCAACAAGCAGTTGATCAAATCTTGACGCCTCACCTTCAGCTTCAGATATCACTTTTTGTTTATATCCTTCAGCATCTTCAACGGCTCTTTTGGCCTCACCTCTCGCAATTGGCACAACCTCATTTGCATAAGTCTCAGCTTCGTTTCTCAGCCTAACTTCGTCCTCTCTTGCTTTTACAACGTCATCAAAAGCTTCTTTCACTGCGTCCGGAGGTCTCGATTCTCTAATTGACACCGCTACGACTTCAATTCCAGTTTTGTAAGTATCTAATCTGGTTTGCAGTCTAGACTTTACGTCCATGGCTATTTGTTCCCTGCCCACTGTTAAAGTACTGTCCATAGTCGTACTTCCAACTACATGCCTCAATTCAGCTTCAGAAGCTTGAGCTAAACTGTCCTCAGGAGCTGAAGCTTCTAAGAGAAAAAATACTGGATTGGATCGTTTGTATTGGACTGCAACTTCAACGTTTACTATATTTTCGTCTTTTGTAAGCATTGAAGAATTGGTGGTGTGAGTAAACAGTTTCTCGGTGTTGACAATAAATCTGTTATCTACAAGTGGAGGGTTCCAATGAATTCCAGGCCCTTTGGTAGATGCGTATTTTCCAACCCTCAAAATGACAGCCTCTTCTTGAGCATCTACCGTATAAATGCCAAAGGCTGAATACAAAAGGACTATCGCGATTAAAATCGAAGGTAATATTTTTTTAATACCTCCGCCTCCGCCTCCTGAGCCTCCGCCGAAGATTGAATTAATTTGAGCTCTAAATTTTTTTATCAGTTCGTCAATATCCGGAGGAGGGTTATTGTTTCTTCCCCACGGATCTCTTGAACCATTGTTATTACCTTGATCATTCCATGACATAAGGTCATTCTAAGATGTTAATAAGAATAATGGAATTCAATTTTTGATGATAGATAGAATCTTCATAACCTTATCATCTTCATCTGAAAAAAATGTTTTATCCAGGTTAAATTTATTCAGCCAAGTTATTTGTCTTTTTGCGAGTTGATAAGTTGCATTGGTAGCTAACTCAATCATTTCTTCATAAGAAATTTTATCTTCAAGAAAATCTACAACTTGTTTATAACCTACTGTCTCTAGGACTTTTACCCTTCTTTCACTACTATATTCCATTATAGTTTTTGTTTCTTCGACTAAACCCAATTCAAGCATTTTCTTAAATCTTTCTTTTAATTGGTTTTTAAAAGTTTTTTTACACCTAGGAACAACAGCAAAAGAGAATTTTTGATAGTCCTCAATCACACTCTTCTTTTTTAGTCTCTTGAGCTTGCTAAAAGTTATTCTGGATAAAAAATTAACTTCTAATGCTCTAAGGATTCTTTGCGAATCATTATCTTTTATAGCCTTTGCTGCATCGGGATCCATTTTTTTAAGTCGTTCATGCATTGATTTCCAACCTTTGTTTTTAGCTTCATCTTCAATTTTTTTTCTTAATTTAATGTCCTTTTCTGGTAGTTTTGAAATGCCATTGAATAGAGAATAAAAGTACATCATGGTTCCTCCGACAAATATTAAATCTTCCTTGCAACCCTTTGATTCATTCGATATTTCATTCAGAAAATCTTTTACCGAAAAGTCATCCTCTAGGTCTAAAGTATTTATTAACGCATGATGAATATTATCTAAAATCTCTTGGTCAGGTTTGCTGCTACCAATATTTGCTCCTTTGTAAATCTGGACGGAATCAACGCTAATTATTTTTGATGGAAAATGTTTATTAATTTCTATTGCAAGCTCGGTTTTTCCAGAATGCGTAGGCCCTAAAATAGAAATTGCTTTCTTCATGTTTTTTTGGTTTTATTTTAGGGTAATTAGCGTTCAAAGGGAGATAAAGATGTCTATGCAATTTGCAAATGTTTGGGAAAGAGTAGCAGATACGGTTGGTGATGAAATAGCTTTAATCAATGGGGACAGAAAATCCAGTTGGTCTTCTTTTGATTCGAAAGCAGCTAAGATTGCAACCATTTTACAAGAGCATGGTTTGAAGTCCGATTCCAAAGTTGGAATTTATCTTCATAATTCAAACGAATATTTAGAAGCCCAATATGGAGTTTTTAAAATTGAGGGCGTTCCAATCAACGTAAATTACCGTTATAAAGAAAACGAATTAATCTATCTCTTGGATAATGCAGATGCTGAGGCAGTTTTTTTTCAAGGTTGTTATGCGGNTAGAATTAAGGCAATAAAAGATAAATTACCTAAAATCAAAGTTTACATTCAAGTCGATGATGGAACTGAGCCTTTAATGGATGGAGCTATAGATTTTGAAAATTCAATTTCTAGTTCTAAAGAACAAAAAAGATTCAACCGNACGGAAGAAAATATTTACATGCTTTATACCGGAGGCACTACCGGTATGCCAAAAGGAGTAATGTATAAACATGGGAGTTTTATTCCCTCAATGCTAAANACAGCTTTTGCTATGGGTTTTGAGGTNCCTGAAGACATAAGTGATTTAGAAAAGATTGTCAGNCAGGCAAAAGAAAANAATGCTTTNACNGTTAGCATGCCGGCTTGTCCNTTNATGCATGGGACCGGTATGTGGCTTGGTGCCTTTTTACCTATGTTCAGTGGTGGTTCNGTNGTAACAATAAGTGATCTAGGATTGAATCCAAAAAATGTTTGGCAAGAAGTAGAGAAACATAAAGTCAACAGTTTGGTAATTGTTGGGGATGCTTTTGCAAAACCTNTACTGGATGAATTGAAAGAGGCTCAAGAGAAGTCTGACCCTTATGATATTTCTAGTTTAAGAGCAATGATTTCTAGTGGAGTAATGTGGAGTTCGGAAATCAAAGACGGTTTGCTGGAAATGCACGATATGACCCTTTTTGATGCAATGGGCTCAACTGAAGGGGGGATGGGCTCTTCTGTTTCAAATAGAGAGATGCCTGCGAAGACGGCAAAATTTGCTCTAAATCCTGGAGTTATTGTTTTGAGTGATGATGGTGAGGAAGTAGAACCTGGAAGTGACATTATGGGGAAAATTGGAACAAGCGGACTTGTTCCTGAAGGCTATTTTAAAGATGAAAAGAAATCTGCCGAAACGTTTAAAGAAATAAATGGGGTGAGNTATAGCTTTCCGGGAGATTATGCAACCATCAATGCTGATGGCACCATAAATCTTCTTGGCAGAGGAAGTAATTGTATAAATACAGCTGGAGAAAAGGTTTATCCTGAAGAGGTTGAGGAAGCTGTAAAAAAACATCCTAATGTATATGATTGTCTGGTTGTGGGTCTAAAAGATGAAAAATTTGGACAGCGAGTTGTTGCGCTTGCCTCNCTGGAAACGCCAGGCGAANTAGAAGAAGGAGAGCTGATTGACTTTACTAGGGAACAAATTTCAGGATATAAACTCCCTAAGCAAGTTCTCTTTGTAGATGAGGTTATGAGAGCCCCTAATGGGAAAGCAAATTACAAATGGGCTAAAGAGGAAGCAGAAANGAAACTTGGCTAAAGGGCTTCTTCGCCAGTTTCTCCTGTTCTAATTCTGACTGCTTTTTCAAGATCNTAAACAAAAATCTTNCCGTCGCCNACTTTTCCTGTATTGGATACNGAAGAAATAGCNTNGATAACGGAATCTGTATCTTCNTCNTTAACGGCNAATTCTATTTTTGTTTTTGGCAANAAATCATTTCTGTACTCAGTTCCACGATAAAGTTCAGTNTGACCNTTTTGACGGCCAAANCCTTTNACNTCTGTNACNGTCATTCCTAAAGCATTTACTTCNGAAAGTGCTGNNCGAACTTCTTCTANTTTNATNGGTTTNATTATTGCGGTNATAAATTTCATTGNTCCCCTTTAAAGAATGAAATAATACACTCTTATTTTAAAAATAAATAATCATTTTTAAGTTGGAACTAACATACAGAACCTAAACTAAAGTTATAAAGGAAGATTTTCAAACACTCTAAGAGACGCGCCTTGTCTTTCTTTTAAATAACCATCAGTTTTTTCGGACATCCTGTCTGAAGCAAAAGTTAATTGCTTATCCCAAATATTTTTAATTTCTTCTGACGTGTTGGCTACTTCAAGGATGTTCATATCTATGAGGTCTTCTCCAATTTCCTGAAAATTATAGAAGCTTTTGCCGGATGATATTGGCAGAGAAAACTTTAACGCTTCCAGGAAATTTTGCCCTCCTCGCGGAATTAAACTTCCTCCAATAAAAGCAACATCGGCTAAAGAAAATAGATCTTCTAAATATCCTATCTCATCAACTAAATTAATTTTTTTTGAATAATCGATTTTAAATTCATTTTTAGAAAATAATGATGGAGCAGTTCCATTTTTTTTGATGTCTCTGAAAATTTTTGAGACTCTTTCAGGATGTCTTGGAGCAATTACTAAAATAGTTTCTTCATTACCAAGCATTTCAAAAGCTTCTACCAATATCTTTTCCTCAGGTTCATGAGTGCTAGCACAAAGGATTATTTTATTTTCATTTTTATCAGCTTGAAATTTATTTTTCCCTTCAGCCAACAAAATAGAATCAAACTTAAACGAGTAATCTCTCTTTATTTTTTCTCTATTAATACCTAATTCAATAAATCTATTCTGGTCTCTAGCTCCCTGACAAATTGTATAGTCTAGCTTAGAAAAAACTCCTCCAAGAATAGGTAAAATTAATTTATACCTTTTGAAAGATTTTTCTGACATTCTCCCATTGACCAAAAACACCTTTCTTTTTTGTTTATTTAAGAGATGGATCAGATTTGGCCATATTTCTGTTTCTAAAATGAAGGTGATTTGTGGCTCCCAAATTTTTAAAAAACGTTTAATGCAGAAATTCAAATCATAAGGCAGGTATTGATGCAATACCGAATTACCGTAAAGCTTTTTAATTGTTGCGGATCCGGTTTGAGTTGTGCAGGTAATGAGAACTTGATGATTCGGAAATTTTTTTAAAATCTCTTCAACAAATTTTCTACTGGCAAGAACTTCACCAACAGAAACTGCGTGGACAAGGATGACTGGCTTTGAACTTTTATCGCCTCGATAAAAGGAAAACTTTTCGAGAATTCTAGATAACTTCTCACCATATCTTAAAGCTTTATATAAACTTCTAAAGAGTATTAGAGGAAAAATTACCGAATAAATGAAATTATAAGTTTTCATCAAAAATGATTTTCTTACTTGTGCTATGAATAAGCAAATCGATAAAAGTATAATCACTTTGAAATGGAAATTCTTTTAAAAATATTTCTTCGTCTTTTAAGCTCTCTTCCTTTTACTATTCAAATGGGACTGGGAAAGCTTCTAGGAAAACTTTTGTATAAAGTTTTAAAAAAAAGAAGAAAAGTTGTTACTTGGAATATTCACAAGTGCTTTCCAAATTTTAGTAAAAGCGAAACTACCGAGCTTGCGAAAGCGAATTTTGTTCGTCTTGGCCAGGCGATTTTTGAAATATGTAATGCTTACTATTGGTCTGATAGAAAGTTTATTAACAAAATAAAAAATATAGATGAATTCAAAACAAAGATAGAGGCTATAAAAAATTCTAATAATCTTTTGCTTGTGCCGCATACAGGAAATGTTGACTTTGTAGTAAGAGCTCCGTCTCTATTCCTGAAAGTAAATGGAATGCAAAGATCTGCTGAAAATAAGCTTTGGGATAAGATAATGACAGAAGGAAGAAGTAAGTTTGTAAATAAAATATTTCTTCCCAACGAAGGAAAAAAACTGCTTGAAACTTTAAGTGAAGGAGAATCTGTCATGTATGCACCTGATCAGGATTATGGTTATGAAAATTCAATCTTTATTGATTTTTTTAATCACCAAGCATTAACAGTAGTTTTTCCATCAATTTTGGTTAAAAGGACAAGCTGCAAAGTATTTTTATTAACTCTGGTAAAAGATGGAAATGGGTATTTAGCAGATATAGAGGAATTGATGTTAACAGGAGAAGACCAGGTTAGTGATTTGAAAATGATTAACTCAGCTATAGAAAATTTTGCTCAGAATCATAAATCTGAATATTACTGGATACATAGGCGGTTCAAAAATCGCCCAAAAGGCGAAGATAACTTTTATCCGGATGATGCTTTGAGAGATTATTGGTTATAAAAAACTACAACATTATCTATCAGTCTAACTTTCTTATAAATTACAGCAATTGCAATTAGAAATTCGTTTGTTTTTTTTGTTACAGGGGATAAGTTTTTTGCATCAACTACTTCTAAATAATCAATTTCGAAACCGGACTTTTTTAAAAAAGTTGTTGCTTCTGACTTCAAAGAGTCTAGCGAAGATATATCAAAAGATTCTGCAAGATTTTGAACGCAAGAATAAATTTTCGCACAATGTTTCCTATCATCCTCTGATAGATAATTATTTCTAGAGGACATTGCAAGACCAGACTCTTCTCTTACTATCGGTAAAGAAACTATCTCTGTCTTGATTTGTTCTCTTCTAACATAGTCTTTTATAATTAATTGTTGTTGATAATCTTTAAGTCCAAATAAACAAGCATTGGGTCTAATTACCCGTAAAAACTTATCAATGATTGTTAATACTCCCTGAAAATGCGATGGTCTTGATAGTCCGCAAAGCACATCGGAAAAATTAGGATTTATGATTTTTAGATTTTCAGCAAAATTTGGCTCTGGAAGAAACAGATAGTTACAATTTAAATTCTGTAAAAGTTTTATGTCTTCGCCTAGAGTTTTTGGATAGCTTGAAAAGTCTTCGTTTTTTCCAAATTGTAGGGGATTTATAAAAATCGAGGTAATTACCTCAGAATAATTCTCTTTTGCATACTTGACTAAAGATAAGTGACCTTGATGGAGATTGCCCATGGTCGGAACAAGAGCAAGCGGATGATTGAAATTAATAGACCTGATTTCTTCAGTGGACTTAATGACTTGCATTGAAACCCAATTTTAAAAGGAATTTTCAGCAGAAGGAAAATTCAAATTTTTAACTTCTGAGACATACGTTTTGAAAGCTTCAGAAATTGAATTGGCTTCATTCATGAAATTTTTTACAAATTTGGGTTGATGGTCCCAAGAATAAGCTCCAATTACATCGTAACAGACCATTATTTGTCCATCTGTAGCTGAACCTGCGCCAATTCCAATTGTTGGAACTTTAAGAATTGAGGATATTTCTTCAGCCAAAATTGCTGGTACACATTCCAAAAGAATTATCTCTGCTCCAGCGTCTTCAAGTTGCTTTGCCTCAGATAAAATTCTATTTTTATCTTCTAGATCTCTGCCTTGAACATAATACCCTCCCAATCTGTTGATTGACTGAGGAGTGAGGCCCAAATGCGCGCACACCGGTATTCCCCTTTGAGATAAAAGTTCGGTAGTTTTAAGAATCCATTCTCCTCCCTCAACCTTTACCGAATTAGCTCCAGCTTGCATCAAGCGCATGGCATTGTCATATGCAAGATTTTCAGTGGCATAGCTCATGAAAGGCATATCCGCCATTATGTGACTGCCTGAGTTTCCTCTTTTAACACACCTTAAGTGATAAAGCAGATCCTCCATGGAAACAGGTATTGTAGAGTCATGACCTTGTACAACCATTCCAAGAGAGTCTCCTACGAGAATTAATTCTACTCCTGCCTCAGACATTAATCTTGAGAGAGAAGCATCATAGGCAGTTAAGCATGCAAATTTAGTTTTTTCCTTTTTATGCTTTCTGAAATCTTCAACGGTTATATTTTGAGTCATGATGCGTTTATGAAATTTGAAATTTTGCCACATATTAGATCTTTTTCTTCCATTGGAAAAAAGTGGCTCCCTTTTATTTTTTCAAAAATATAATTGGTATTGCTTGAAAGCACATCTATTATTTCTGATGAAAGCGTTGTGCCATCTGACGCATAAGGTACATAAGATGGTATTTTTAATTTTTTTATAAAATTTGTTCTTGCAGCATATGAAACTGCAAAGGTTTTGGCCTCCCACTCTGGATTGCAACTGAGATTGATTTGGCTATTTTTTGATATGACACCCCCATTTATATATGCCTTTAAAGATTCTTCCGGCCAATTTTTGAATGCACCTCGCCCTCGATAATGATTAAAAATTTCATCTTTATCAGAAAATATTGATCTTCTTTTTTTTGCGTTGCTAATCATCTCGCTAGCACGATTTTTTTTAAAAACACTCAATAACGAAATAAATGATTTATTTGAAATATTAAAAAAAGGAATTTGAAATTTGAGGCTTTCAGGTTGAAGAACGGGATCAATAAGAATACTTTTGCTTATTTTTTCTTCAAAATCTTTAGCTACTTTTGCAGCTACTACCCCTCCCATGGAATGTCCCATTACAATATTTTCAGATGAAAAAAACTGACTTAGAAAATTTTTACCATCTAAAAAGTAAGTTTTCCAAGAGTTAAGTTCAGATGGAACAGCACTAGCCTTTGTCAGTCCGTGGCCTCTTTGATCTAAAGCATAAATTGAATATTGATTGTCTAGCAATTCACTCAATTTTAAAAAAAAGGGTATGTAAGTTTCAGCATTAAAACCTGTCGCATGAAAGAAAAAAATATTTTTATCTTTTCTTTTGCCTTCCAGATGGATGTAAGAAAAGTTATCTTTAGAAATTTCAACTTCTTTTCTTTTCGCTGTATGCATTGATATTATTATTAAATGATAGATGTAAAAGGCTTTTTAAGTGATAAAGAGGCTAAAAAACTACAAGAATTGTTTCTAAATGTCCACCACCTAGGCGCAGTTTTAGAAATTGGAACTTATTGCGGAAAATCAACTTTAAATTTTGCGAATGTTGCTAAAAAGATTAATGGACTTGTTTATACCATTGATCACCATNCCGGTTCTGAAGAACACCAACTTGGAGAAGAGTATCACGATGAAGACCTTTACGATAATNGAATAAAGAAATTCAATACTTTNCCCGAATTTTTGAAAAATATTAGATNTTCGAATTTGGGTAAATTTGTCATTCCGGTCATAAATAATTCTTCTGAGGCCTCTAAATCATTTTCCGAATTGATTAGTCTGCTCTTCATAGATGGGGGTCATTCTCTTGAAGCTGCTTTTAGTGATTACAATGCATGGAAAGATAAAATATGTTCGGGTGGGTTACTTGTAATACATGATGTTTTTCCAAATCCGAAGGATGGAGGCAGACCTCCTTTTGAAATTTACTCTGCTGCTAAAAAAACCAAAGAGTTTTATGATCTTGGTATTTATGAAACTTTGGGAATCTTGAAAAAGATTTGATTTAGAATTTAAAAAAATTACCCGAAGGAGTAAATTCATTTATTGAATTTCCTGCAAGAATGGCAGCTCCCATTGTCCAACTAGGTTTTTCAACTGGCCAGAATTTTTTATCTTTGAAGACATACCCTGTCCATAAGAGACCATCGTCGTCTATTAAATTAAAAGTATCCTGTAATATTTTTTCTGCTTCGTTATTTAGGCCAATTTTAGTTAATGCCAAAACCAATTCTGCAGATTCAGCTGCCGTTACCCATGGCTCTTCCTTAACGCACTTACATCCCAATCCTTCAACAACAAACTCGTCCCATTTGTCTCTAATTATTTCTATTGACTCTGATTTGGAGAAAACACCGGATAAAATTGGATAATACCAATCCATACTATAACGCTCTTTGCTATCCCAATTTCTATCAAACCTAAGAGGTTTATTTTTCAAACAATCTCTTAGATTATTAATTTGACTGTCTGAGACTCTATCCTGCTTATCTATTTCTTTAGCAATTTTTTTGTAACAAAGAAGACTCATATATATTGATGAACATCCTGTTTTGAGAGAATCGTCTAGCCAATTCTTACTATCTTTTGCCCAGAAAAAATCTCCGTGTCTTGATTGTGCAGAAAGAGTAAATTCTATTGCTGCATCCAAAACTGGCCAAAATTCATTAAGGAAGTCCTTGTCATTAAAATTTTTAAAGTGATGCCACATTCCTACGGCTATATAAGAGCTGAAGTTTGTTTCTTTTAAATTATTAATTTCAGCAGAATGAAAAAGAGATGGCCAAGATCCGTCACTTTCTTGATAAGTTCTTAACCAGTTGTAAGCATTTTTGGATTCTGCTTCAAATCCCAAAACATCCAAACCCATGGCTGCTTCAATATGGTCCCAAGGATCAAGTTTTGAATCAGGCTCCCAACGAATACCGCCTTCCTTATCCTGACAGGACAAAATATATTTAGCAAAATTTAAATAAATTTCTTTATCAAAAATACTTTTGGAATTACTTTTTTTTGAAATATGCAACGACACTTTTAGCTATTATTGGTTGAAGCACAAATTCTAGCACCTTTGTCAAAAAAGGTTTCTTCATCATGTCCCAAACTAAAAAGTCATGATATTTTTTTATGATCCAAGATGTTTCTTTGGTTTCCCAAAACATACATTGTAACCACCAATAAGGAGAATGGAGAGCATGATTCCAATGTCTTTTTAAAAAAGAAAAACCCCTCTTCTCAATAGATTTTTTGAAATGTCTATATTTAAAAATTCTGACATGTCCTCCTGGCATTTCTTGGTAAGCCTTGCTTAATTTCCAACAAATCCACTCTGGAAGATATTTAGGAACACTTGCTGCAAATACGCCGCCGGGTTTTAAAATCCTTGCAATTTCTTCTATAACTAATTCAAAATCAATTATGTGCTCTAAAACTTCAGAACAAATGACGTAATCAAAAGAATTGCTATCAAAAGGAAGTTTTCTTCCGTCTGTTACTCCAAATGAGCAACTTTTGTTATTTGATGATTCATCAAAGTCATTGAAGTTTGTTTTAGCTTTAAGCACATCCTCATGGCTCATATCAAAACCAAAGACGTCTGCATCCGCATACATATAAGCTCCGAAACAATGTCTTCCTTGTCCACAGCCCAAATCTAGAATTTTTGAACCGTCCTCAGGATTTAAATAATCTATGTCAATTGTTTGCATGTTTAAAAATTTCAATTTCTTTGAAATAAACCTTCTCTAATTTCTCAGCTATTGCCTTCCAAGAAAATTTTGAATTAGCTCTTCCTAAAGCCTTTTTGGACAATTCTTTAGCTTTATCTGGTGAGGACAAGAGAAAATCAATTGAATTGTAAATCTCTTTGGCATTTTTAGGTGGAATTATAATTCCGGTGTCTTTGATTACTTCAGGGAGCGCTCCTCCAGAAGTAGAAATTAAAGGGACTCCACAAGCCATTGCCTCTATTGCTGCAAATCCGAAGCCTTCATAAAGCGAGGGAATTATTGCTATTTCTGCTTCACAATAGGTTGTTCTAAGATGTGCTTGGGTTAAATTTGAAAAAAAGTTAACTCTTTTTTCTAAATTTAGTTTTTTTAACAATCTTTCAGTGTGTCCACCCTTCTTTTGTTCTCCAATAACAGACAATGAGATATCCGGATAAATTTTTACTAAATTGGATAAAGCTTCTAAGAGATAATCCAGCCCTTTCAAAGGAACATCTGCGCTTGCTACAGTAACTAGTCTAAAAGGAATTTTTTCTATTTTTGAATCTGGATAAAATACGTCAAGATCGATACCATTCATTACTCTTTCCATTTTATTCTCATCTACTTGGAATTCATTTTTTATATCGTCTACTGATGAATTTGAAGGCGCTATTATTTTTTTTAATCTTTTTGCAACAAACTTTTGCATTACAAGAAAAGAGTGCCATCGTCTCATAAGAAGTTTTAAAAAAAAATCATCTGTACTTTGTAACTGATATGCAAGGTCCATTGATATGGGATGATGTATTGTCGTAACTAAAGGCTTTTTCTTTTGAAAAAAAAGTAACTCGTACGCAAGACTTTGGTTATCGTGAATAACATCATATTCATGAATATTCTTCTTCATAATTTTTTTTATTCTTTTGCCAAAAGTATAAGGCTCAGGAAAACCTCCAGAATTTACGCTCAACCATTCAAATAAATTTATTGGGTTAAGCAATTGAGTGAGGGTTACGTCAAAAAACTTACTGCTTTTTTCGTAAAGGCCTAAGCTTGGAATTTTTACTAAGTTAATTTTAGGATCTAAATCAGGATAAGGTGGTCCTGAAAAAACATCTATCTCGTGTCCCAGGTCATGAAGTGCCTTGGAAAGATATTTAACGTAGATACCTTGGCCGCCTGAAAAAGGCTTGCTTCTATAGCTGAGAAGAGCAATCTTAAGTTTTTTCAAGTTTATCCTTTTAACTTACCAGTGTGTGCCATTCTGGAAAAGCGGATCTTTTTCCTCTAACTTGATCAAAATAATTTTTCTGAAGTGTCTCAGTTGCCTTACCTCTCATTCCAGAGCCAATCTTTTGGTCATTGACTTGTGTAATTGGGACAACTTCAGCTGCCGTTCCTGTAAAAAAAAGTTCCTCGGCAGATAAAATATCTTCTTCAGTTAGGTCAGTTACGCTCACTTTCATCCCTATTTCTTCCGCAAGCGAGATGATTGCCTTCCTGGTTATGCCGTCTAAAGAAGCTTCCAAATTTGGCGTAAGAAGCTCATTATTTTTTATAGCAAATAGATTTTCTCCTGATCCTTCTGAAATAAAATTCTCGGTATCTAATAATAGTGCTTCGTCATAACCTTCTTTAAGAGCTTCTTTGAGTGCCATCATGGACTTTACATAATTACCGTTTACTTTTGATCTTGAAACTAAGTTGCCTCGTTCTCTTTTGAAAGAGGATATTTTCACCTTAATTCCTTTTTCAAAAACCTCCGGAGCCATGTAACTTGGCCACTCCCATGCGGCGACTATAGTATGAACTTTTAAATCGTCTGCTCTTAGACCTAAACTTCCTGAACCGTAGAAACACATGGGTCTGATGTAAGCCTCTTTTAAATCATTTAATTTAACAATTTCTATTTGAGCCTGATTAATTTCTTCTTTGGAAAAGGGAATTTCCAAGTCAACTGCTTGAGCAGATGAAAATAACCTATCAGTATGATCGTTAAGCCGAAATATTTTTGTACCCTCTGGAGTTTCGTATGCTCTTACTCCTTCGAAGACTCCAAGACCATAATGCAAGGTATGAGTTAAAACATGTACATTGGCTTCCTCTGAATTTACAATCTTTCCATCAAACCAGATAAAACCTTTTTTTTCTGCNAAANTTGTCATAATAAAAAAAAATTCATTATAAAGTGGATAAACTAATATGAAAGTTAATTCTGAAATTTTCCGAGCATACGATATCAGAGGAATAGTAGATGAAGCGCTTACGGAAGAAGGAATATTTCAAATTGGAAAGGCCATAGGAACATACATTATCTCCGAAGGAAGGACATCTATTCTAACTGCAAGAGACGGAAGAATTTCTGGACCTAGACTTTTAGATCAATTTCAAAAAGGCGTTATGTCTTCGGGATGCAACGTTGTTGACATCGGAGAGGTTCCAACCCCACTTCTCTATTTTTCTACTTTTAAGACGGATATCTCTGATGGCNTGATGCTTACAGGAAGTCATAATCCAAAAAACTATAACGGTTTAAAAATTGTGATTAATAAGAAATCTATGACGAGTGAAAAAATAAAAAAAATAAAGTCAATGATCGAAGAAGAAAATTTAATGGATGGTTTTGGTAAATTAACTACTCTTGAGGTAAAAGATGATTATCTAAAAGAACTCAAAGAAAAAATAAACATTAATTCCAAGATGAAAGTTTGTCTTGATTGTGGAAATGGTGTTGGAGGAGTGATTGCTCCTCAGGCCTTTAAACTGCTTGGATTGGAAGTAATAGANCTCTATTCTGAAGTAAATGGAAATTTTCCCAACCATCATCCAGATCCCAGTAATCCAAAAAACTTAAAAGATTTACAAAAAAAGGTTTTGGAAACAAATTCTGACTTAGGAATCGCTCTTGATGGTGACGGCGACAGAGTCGGTTTGATTGACAATAAGGGAGGTATTATTTTTCCAGATATATACATGATGCTTTTGGCAGAAGACTTATTAAGAAAAAATTCAAAAGGAAGTATTGTCTTTGATGTTAAGTGCTCGACTAACTTAGAGAAAATAATAAAAAATTTTAATGGAATCCCAATAATGTCGCGAACTGGACATTCGTACATAAANTCAAAAATTATCGAAACTAATGCTCTTCTTGGAGGAGAAATGAGCGGNCATATCTTTTTCAATGATGACTGGTATGGATTCGATGATGCTATTTATTCTGCTTTGAGNATGATAGAAGTTTTATCAAAGATTAAATTAACATCTCATGAAGTCTTCGGTTCTTATCCGAAATATTTCTCTACGCCTGAGATNAATTTAAAAGTTCCTGAAGAAAATAAATTTAAAATTATTGATGAACTAAAAACTTTAATAAATTCTTCTGGATATGTGTTAATTGACATAGACGGAATTAGACTTGAAAACGAAAATTCTTGGGGTCTTGTAAGAGCTTCAAACACTTCGCCAAATCTTGTTTTGAGATTCGAAGGTAAAACGGAAAGTGACTTATTGGAAATAAAAAATTATTTCAAAGAGATTTTGTCTAAAATAGAAATTGACTTGCAATTAGATTTCTAATGAGTATCTCTGAAAAAAACGCATTAAACATNTCAAAAGTTTTAACTGAAGCACTTCCATATATAAGAAAGTTTAATAACAAAGTTGTTGTCATAAAATATGGCGGGAATGCTATGGAAAATAAAGTTTTACAAAAAAACTTTGCAAGGGATTTAGTTCTTATGAAGACTGTAGGTATTCATCCAATTCTAATTCATGGCGGAGGACCTCAAATAGATTTTGAGCTAAAAAAAAATAACATTAAATTTGAATTCAAAGACGGAATCAGAAAAACCACATTAGAAATGATCGATATTGTTCAAAAGGTTCTCGATAACAAAATCAATAAAGACATTTCTGATCTTATTCAGTTTTGGGGAGGCAAAACAAGTAGACTTGTAGGGAAGAAAAATTCTCCAATCAGGGCAACAAAAGATACTAAAAAAAATCTTGGTGANGTAGGTTTGGTAAAAAGTATTGATAGGAAAAAAATAATGTCGTCAATGAGAGCAGGTAAAATTCCAGTGATTTCACCCATAGGGTGGACTTCTAAAGCGGAGCCAATGAATATTAATGGAGATTTTGCGGCTTGTTCAATTGCAGCTTCTTTAAAAGCGGAAAAAATAATATTGCTTACAGATATATCAGGTATTAGAGATCTTGAAGGCAAAAAAATATCTACAATGAGTCTAAAAGAAGCAAAAAGAGTTTTAAAAAATAAAAAGAATATCAAAGGAGGAATGTACCCTAAATTAACTGGAGCAATTGATTGTCTTGAAAAAGGCGTAAAAAATGCTCACATCGTTGACGGGCGGGTTCCACACTCTGTTTTAATTGAGCTCTTAACCGATAAAGGAGTTGGTACTTGGATTAGTNTGTAAATGGAAAAGAAAAAACAACGAAAACTNATAATAATGCAATCTCTCGCTGCAATGCTCGAAGAAAGAGATTTAATAAAAATTACTACTGCTGAATTAGCCAAAAGATCAGAAATAACTGAAGCGGCAATTTATAAACACTTTCCGAGCAAAAGAAAAATCTTTGAGGAGTTAGTGATTTTTTTTGAGGAAAGTATCTTTACGAGAATTAAAGTAATGAAAGAGGAATCAAAGCCAGAGGATTTTCCAGGACAATTGATTGCGCTCGTTTTAAAATTTTGCGAAACAAATAAGGGTTTTTCAAGGATTCTTACTCGAGAAGTTTTTACCGCAGATGAANTAAAAATAATAGATAAAGTTGCTAACTGTTTTGAGAAAATAAATATAGAAATAAGGCAGTCGCTACAGGAATACGAGAGAACAACTAAAAAAAAGCTGAATTTAAATTTAGCTGCTTCATGCGATTTACTTATATCCTGTTTGGAAGGACAAATTCAATCCTTTGTAAGAAGTAAGTTCAAAAAAGATTTAAGTGGTTCTTGGGAAGATCANTGGAACTTCTTAAAAAAAGCTATCTTCTCTAATTAAGAAAAAGTTCAAATTTAACCCTTTCATCTTCAGGTTTCGCAAGCTCTCCTGTTTCTAGATTTATTTTTCTAGCAATTAAGCCTGAGGGCTTTTTGAACTTGCCTTTTGGAATTGTATCGATGATNTGTTTTTTATAGTCAAGCCAAATCGGTAACGAGGTAGTGCTGCCAAATTCGTTATTGCCCAAACTAGATGGATCATCGTACCCAAACCACACAGTAGTCAAAATGTTTTCATTGAATCCTGTAAACCAAGTACTTTCTGCTTCATTAGATGTTCCTGTCTTAGCCGCAAAATCTTTTCTTCCTAGCTCNTTTATTTTTCTTCCTGTGCCTCTCTGTGCAGCCTCTTTCAAAATATCATTTATCATGAAAGCAATCCTCGGATCTATGTCGAAATCATCTGCTTTCCTGTCTTCGGTTCCAAACCATTGAGATAAATAATCTCCAGTTTTGGATTTCTTTTCATCTGAAAAATTTACCTCATTTCCATTTGGAAGAAGAATTTTATCAATGAAATAAGGAGTAATTTTTTTTCCTCCATTTGCAAAGATAGAAAATAACTCTGCGTTTTTCATTGGGCTAGCTCCATAAGAGCCAAGGGCCAGAGATAAATCATTAGGTAACTCTTCTTTGTAAAAACCAAATTTTTCTAAAGAATCCTTTGCGTCNTTAATAGATATTTCTTGAAGAAGTTTNACACTAACAACATTTCTAGACTGAACAAGGGCCTCTCTAAGCCTCGTAGGTCCATAAAATTTGCCACTTGCGTTTCGTGGTCTCCATATTTCTTCTAAATTTTTATCATCAAATACGAGGGGAGAATCAATAATCAATGAAGCCGGACTAAATCCATTTTCAAATGCAGCTGCGTATAAAAATGGCTTAAAATTTGACCCNAGTTGAGGCTTGGCTTGAATAGCTCGGTTNAATTGACTATTTCGAAAATTATAACCCCCAACTAAAGCTAAAATTTCACCAGAGGATGGATTTAAGCTTACCAGGGCNGATTGAACCTTTGGATGAATTGATAGGGCAATAGAGTTACTTTGACTTTCATCTTTTGAAAGCCAAACAAGATCCCCGCTTTTAAAAAAATCGGAAAAATTTGTTAATTTTTTATCTTTTCTGTTTTCGTTTATTCTAGGTCTGATAGATTTTTTTAAGTCCGCAAGAAGAATAGTTACTATTTTTCCCTCCTTATTTACNGTCAANAATCTTTNATCCTCAACNGAAATTAAAATCGTGGGTTTAAAATTTTTGAACTCTGCNTGTCCCTCTAAAAATTCCATGACTTTATTAAAAGGATTTTTAACTTCAAGCTCGATTTCAAATTCATCTAAATAAGAAAATGGGTCATATGCGAAAGCGTAAAAAAATTCAGATCTATTTTTAAAACCCTTAGGTAATAGATACTCATGATTTTCAGGTTTTTCAAATCCATGTCTTTCTTCATAATCTTCAATACCTTTTTCTACAGCATCTCTTGCAGCTGTCTGATACTTTGAATCTATTGTAGAAAAAACTTGATAACCATCTTTATAAGCCGAAAGACCATAATTCTGGATCATGTATTTTCGTATTTCTTCTGCTAAATAATCGGCTTCAACCTCGGTAGAGATTCCAGAAAATGAAGCTGTAACAGGGGCGCTGGATGCAATATCAAATTGTGTTTGATCAATAAACTCTAAAGCAAGCATTCTTCTCAAAACATAATTTCTTCTATTGACTGCCTTTCTCGGGTTTATAAGAGGGTTTATTCTAGATGGCGCTTTTGGAAGAGCAGCTATCATTGCATATTGTGCAAGATTGAGATCTTCTAAATTTTTATCATAATAAATTTCTGCCGCTGCTTTGATGCCATAAGCTCTATTCCCCAAAAAAATTTGATTTACATAAAGTTCAAATATTTCTTCTTTGGTAAAAGAAAAGTCTATCTTCAATGCTGTAAAAATTTCTTTTAATTTTCTCTCGAATGTTCTTTCCTTTGTAAGTACATAATTCCTTGCAACTTGCATGGTAATGGTTCCACCACCACTTACAATTTCACCTTCTCTCAAAAATTGATAAGCAGCTCTTACTAAGCTAAGGATNTCTACACCTGTATGATTAAAATAATCGCTATCTTCTGCAGCCAAAAATGCTTTAACAAAGGTATCTGGAATTTCTTCAAACTTTAGTTTTGTCCGGTGAATTTCTCCAAATTCACCGATAAGCTTTTCATCTTTTGTAAAAATTTTTAGAGGAACTTGCAACTCAACAGAAGCTACCTCTGATGAAGAAGGAATTTCGGGAGCAAAATATAGATAAATTCCCAAGGTAATTTGTATTGGTAGCAAGATTACTACCAAAAGAAANTAAAATACTTTTGATTTAAATAGGTCAATCATGTTTTAAGGTAAACTTATTAAGATATTTTAGTCTAAGAGATAAGTTTATGAAGGTTTTTTTAGTCGGCCCAATGGGCACAGGCAAGTCCACAACTGGAAGGAATTTATCTGAAAGATTGGATTATGATTTTTACGACATAGATAAATTGATTGAAAAAAAAGAAGGAAAAAAAATAAAAGATATTTTTGAACAAGATGGTGAAGATTATTTTCGTCAAAAGGAATCAAAAGCTTTGAGCGAAACAAAAATCCTTCAAAATGTAGTAATTGCAACTGGTGGCGGTATTGTCGAAAAAGAAGAAAACAGATTNTTTCTGGAGAATGAGGANAAAGTTATTTTTTTAGACTCCTCTCCTGAAAGACAATACGAAAAAACTAAAGGTAGTAAAAAACGCCCGTTACTGAATGACGGTGACAGTTTGAAAATTTTAGAAAACTTGTATAAGAAGAGATTTAATTTTTATGAAGCAGTATCAAAGATGAAAATTTCCATGGATCATATGAACACAGAAGAAATTTTAAAAAAAATAATTAATTTTTTAGATAAATGAAAATCATTAAGGTNAAAACAGATTCAAAAAACTATGACATAAAGGTTGGTCATGATTTGCTTGNGTCAACACCTCTTAAAAAATTGGTTTCNCAAAAAGATNTTTTATTAATNATTGATAATAAAGTTCCTGGATTGTTNATTAATAAGTTGAAGAATAATTTGAAAAAGTCTTCTTCAAATAAAATCAATTCAATAAATATCAATGCCTCTGAAAACAATAAAAATATGTCNTATCTTGCCAAGGTGTATGACTTTTTAATTAGAAATAATTACTCTAGGGATTGTGTTATTTTTGGTATTGGCGGTGGTATTACCTGCGATATGACTGGTTTTATNGCCTCAACTTTTTTACGAGGTGTTGATTTTGTTTTGGTACCGACAACATTGTTATCCCAGGTTGATGCCAGCATAGGAGGCAAGACAGGGGTCAATCATAAAGGATTTAAGAATATGATAGGCACTTTTAACCAGCCTGCTCAAGTAATTATCGATACTAAATGTCTTAAGTCTCTATCAAAGTTAGAAATTCAATGTGGATTAATGGAAGTAATCAAACATGGGCTTATTTCAGATAAAGTTTTTTTTGTTTGGCTTGAGAAAAACTTAAAACAAATTTTGTCTCTTAAGCCTCAATTTATAGAAAAGGCCATAAAAAGATCAATCGAAATTAAAGCTAANGTGGTATCAAAAGATGAGAAAGAAAATGGACTTCGGGCAATTTTAAATTTTGGACATACCTTTGGACATGCTTTGGAAACCATGGGTGATAATAAGCTTTATACTCATGGGGAAGCCGTGGCATTGGGAATGTTAGCAGCGACGAAACTTTCGGAGAGTAGTGTGGATTTAGGTCCTAAAGTTTTTGATAGAGTTCATTCCATAATCAAAAATACTGGCATTAAAGTAAACCTTAAGAAAAAAATAATTCCAAAAAAATTAATTGAATTGATGCAATCTGACAAAAAAAAGAATAACAGTCAGCTTAATTTCATACTGCTGGAAAAAATTGGAAAGGCAAAAATTAAAAGTATCAACAATGAAGTAGAAATAGAAAGTGCTATAAAAAATAGCTTATTTTATTAGCAAAAGTTATATGCACTACTTTGGTGCAAAATTAAAATATATATTCTGATAAATTTATAATTCTTCTGTATGGGGGGCATATCACATGCCTTAAAAGTGTCGCATTGTCCATGCGTTAAAAGGGCATGTTACTAAAGGAAAAGTAGGTAATGTGTGCTGAAAAAAAATATTAAAAATTTAGAAATTAGGCCAAAGAAAAAAGGCCTTTATGATCCAGAATTTGAAAAAGATTCTTGTGGTGTCGGTCTTGTTGCAAACATCAAGGGTATCCCTTCTAGGGAAATCATGGATGATGCTTACATCATCAATTCCAGAATGGACCACAGAGGAGGTTGTGGTTTTGAAGAAAATACGGGAGATGGTGCAGGAATTCTCATAGCTCTGCCTCATGAATTTTTTAAAGAAGAGACAAAAAAACTCAAGATCAATCTTCCTGATAAAGGAAAATATGCCGTAGGAAATATTTTTTTACCGCAAAAAAAATCCGAAAAAAATTTCTGCAAAAAAACTATTGAAGATGTTTTAAAAAAAGAAAAACTAGAATTATTGGGCTGGCGAAAAGTTCCAATTGATTCTACAAAAGCAGATATCGGACCAGCCGCTTTGGATTGCAAGCCAGAAATTGAACAAGTTTTTATCAAGGCGCCAAAGAATATCGATCAAAATAATTTTGAAAAGCAACTCTATCTAGTAAGAAAAATATTTACTAAAAAATTAAGACAGGAAAGTAATCTTTCCCAAGCTTTGATGTTTTATGCATGTAGCCTGTCTTCGAGATTAATTGTTTATAAGGGCATGCTAACACCCTCTCAACTTTTTCCTTTTTTTCCAGACTTAGAAGATAAGACTTTTGAAACCCATCTTGCGATGGTGCACTCAAGATTTAGTACAAATACTTTTCCTTCCTGGGACAGAGCTCAACCTTGTAGATATATGTGTCACAACGGAGAAATAAATACTTTAAAAGGAAACATGAACCTCATGCAGTCTAGGCAAGGAAAGGCATCTAGCGATTTATATAAGAATAAATTAAATAAACTTTTTCCAATAGCTGAGCCAGATTGCTCAGATTCAGGTAGTTTTGATAATGTTTTAGAGCTCCTGATCATGACTGGCAGAAAGCTACCCGAGGCTGTGATGATGATGATTCCTGAGGCATGGCAAAACGATAAGAACATGTCAAAGGCCAAAAAAGATTTTTATCAATATTCTTCTTCTTTGATGGAGCCATGGGATGGTCCAGCTTCGATCGTTTTTACAGATGGCACGCAAGTTGGAGCGGTTTTAGATAGAAATGGCCTCAGGCCCAGTAGGTTTTATGTCACTGACAACGATAAGGTAATTATGGCATCTGAAGTTGGTGTTCTGGAAGTTGAGCCTAAAACAGTCTTAAGAAAAGGCAGACTGCAGCCAGGTAGGATGTTTTTAATTGACTTTGACAAAGGAAAATTAATTTCTGACGAAGAAATAAAAAAAGAAGTAGCTAATCAACATCCTTACGGAGATTGGAATAGTAAGCAAATTATTGAATTAGATAGTTTGCCTCATAGATCAAAAAAATATGCGGTTTCGGATTTGATTTCAAAAATGAAAGCTTTTGGATATACAACTGAGACTCTGGAATTCATGTTGCTTCCTTTGGTAACAGAGTTGAGAGATCCCTTAGGGTCTATGGGAAATGATGCAGCGCTTGCTTGTTTATCTGATAAGCCTAGGATGATTTACGATTACTTCAAGCAACTATTTGCACAAATTACAAATCCCCCAATAGACTCAATACGAGAAGAAATCATTATGTCTTTGGAATGCTTGATTGGTCCTGAAGGCAACCTTCTTTCTACAGTCGAAAACAACGTTAAAAGATTAAGACTAGATCACCCTATCCTCTCCAATCAAGAACTGGAAAAAATAAGATCAATCAAGACTAAAGGATACAAATCAAAAACCATAGATATCACCTACAAAAAAAGTTTGGGGGAAAAAGGACTGACAAAGGCTTTGGATAAAATTTGTAAAGAATCTTTAAAAGCAATCGATGATGGATACTCATTTATAATTCTCTCTGATAAAAACATTGCTTCAGATAAATTAGCTTTAAGCACCCTTCTTGCCTGTTCAACAGTTCATAATTATTTAGTCAAAAAAGAGAAAAGAACTCAAATAGGTATTGTTTTAGAGTCCGGCGAAGCTAGGGAAGTTCACCATCATTGTTTGTTGATAGGTTATGGAGCTGACGCAATAAATCCTTATTTAGCCTTTGCTGTTCTGGAAAAATCTTTAGAAGATGGAGTTTTGGAAGATAAAAATCTGAATAATTCTTCTGATCTTGTTAAAGCCTATAAAAAAGGTGTGGCTAAAGGGATGTTAAAGGTCATGGCAAAAATGGGAATTTCTACCTTGCAATCTTACAAGGGAGCCCAGATCTTTGAAGCTGTAGGACTTTCAGATGAAATCATTGAAAAGTCCTTTCCTGGAACTCCAAGTAGAGTACAGGGTGTAACTTTCGATATCTTGTCTGAAGAAATGGAAAGACGCCACCTGATGGGTTTTCCTGAAAATCTAGAAAACAATGTTACTTCATTGCCAAATCCTGGAGATTTTCATTGGAGAAATGGCGGAGATTCTCATATGTGGGATCCTAAATCCATTTCAGCTCTTCAAATTGCAGCAAGAAATAATGATGAGTCGGCATACTGGAACTTCTCAAATCATGCCAATGAAGAAACTACGAAGAATAGTACTTTGAGAGGCTTGATGAAGTTTAAATTTTCAAAGAATCCTATTCCTCTAGATAAAGTAGAACCAGAAAAAGAGATTGTAAAAAGATTTGCTACAGGAGCGATGTCTCTTGGATCAATATCAACCGAAGCTCACGAATCGTTAGCTCTTGCCATGAATAAATTAGGTGGAAAATCTAATACTGGCGAAGGCGGAGAAGATCCAATCAGATTTAAACCTCTTGAAGATGGTAGTTCTAAAAGATCCGCAATCAAACAAGTGGCTTCAGGTAGGTTTGGAGTCACCATGTGGTATTTAACAAATGCTGATGAATTGCAAATCAAAATAGCGCAAGGTGCAAAGCCTGGAGAAGGTGGAGAACTTCCTGGCACAAAGGTTGATAAATACATAGCTAAAATTAGACATTCGACACCAGGGGTCGGATTAATCAGTCCTCCTCCACACCATGATATTTATTCAATAGAAGATATTGCTCAGTTAATACATGATTTAAAAAATGCCAATAGAAGCTCAAGAATTAGCGTAAAACTAGTCTCAGAAATTGGTGTTGGAACTATTGCCGCTGGAGTTGTGAAAGCAAAGACTGATCATCTGGTGATCGCTGGACATGATGGTGGTACAGGCGCTTCACCCCTAACCTCTATCAAACATGCTGGGCTTCCTTGGGAACTAGGAATTGCAGAAACTCACCAAACTCTGGTCATGAATAACTTAAGATCAAGAGTTGTTCTGCAAACCGATGGTCAGCTTAAAACCGGACGAGATGTGGCTGTAGCTGCCATATTAGGCGCTGAAGAATTTGGCTTTTCTACTGCTCCGCTTGTAACCTTGGGATGTATTATGATGAGAAAGTGTCATCTCAATACCTGCCCTGTAGGAATCGCTACCCAAGACAAAGAGCTTAGAAAGAAATTTAAAGGTAGTCCAGAGAATGTCGTAAATTACCTCTTTATGGTGGCAAAAGAATTAAGAATGATCATGGCAAATCTTGGTATAACTAAATTAGATGATTTGATTGGTAGAGTTGATCTTCTCGAAATGGATAAAGCTATAGATCACTGGAAAAGAGATGGATTGGATCTATCAAAAATTCTTTCCCCTGCCGAAATAATCTACAAAGATACCGAGGTCTTCAATACTCAAAAGCAGAATCACAACTTAGAAAAATCTCTTGATATTAAATTGCTCAAAAAAATCAAGAATCACATCAAAACAAAAAAAAGAATTGTTATTGATTCTAAGATAGGAAATACCAATCGCGTGTTTGGCACAATCATTTCCAACGAAGTAGCTAAATCTTGGGGAGCTGCTGGCTTACCCAATGATACCTTGAAATTTAATCTCACTGGATCAGCAGGGCAAAGTTTTGGAGCATGGGCAACCAAAGGTATGACTCTTTCCTTAGAAGGTGACGCAAATGATTATGTAGGTAAAGGTTTGTCAGGAGGCAAATTAATAATCTATCCTCCAGCTGATAGTAGTTTCATTCCAAATGAAAATATAATTTTAGGTAATGTTGCGCTTTATGGAGCAACTGATGGTGAAGCTTACTTTAGAGGAATAGCTGCGGAAAGATTTTGCGTTAGAAATAGTGGCGCAAAAGTAGTTGTAGAAGGAATTGGAGATCACGGCTGTGAATATATGACAGGAGGAAGAGCAGTAATCTTGGGTTCTACTGGTAGAAATTTTGGTGCTGGAATGAGCGGAGGTATAGCTTACGTTTACGATCCAAAAAACAATTTTAAAAAGAATTGCAACATGAGTACTTTCGATTTAGAAAAACTTGTTATAAACGAAGATAAAGAAGAATTAAAAACCCTTATCTCAAATCACTATAGATATACTAAGTCAGATGTCGCTGAAAAGATTTTGTCTAATTGGAATAAGGAACTTGGTAACTTTAAGAAAGTTATGCCGATCGACTTCAAAAGAGTACTTATGGAAGCAAATAATCAAAAATTAAAAGCAAGCTAATGGGTAAAGTAACAGGATTTAAAGAATTCGAAAGGGAAGTTGAGCCTTACCGAAGTCCCAAGAAAAGAGTATTGGATTTCAAAGAAATTTACACCGATCACGATGAATCGCTTTTAAACACTCAGGCATCAAGATGTATGAATTGTGGAGTGCCATTTTGTCAATCCGGAGAAGGCTGTCCTGTTTATAACTTGATTCCAGAATGGAATGATCTGGTATATAACGAAAAGTGGGAAGAAGCATTTGCTAGACTTTTAAAAACCAATAATTTTCCAGAAGTTACAGGTAGAGTTTGTCCTGCAGTATGCGAAGGCGCTTGTGTTTTAGGCATAACAGAAACTCCAGTTACCATTAAAAATCTGGAATTTGCAATTGCTGACAAGGGGATCGAATCGGGTTGGATAAAACCTGTTATTCCTAAAAAAAGAACCAATAAAAAAATAGCCATTGTTGGTTCAGGTCCTGCGGGTCTATCTGCCGCTCAACAGCTTAATAGTGTTGGTCACTCCATAAACGTTTATGAAAGAGCAGACAGAATTGGTGGTCTCATGATGTATGGAATCCCTAATATGAAGCTAGATAAGTCCATCATAGATATGCGAGTGGATATCATGGAAGAAGAAGGAATAAAGTTTCACACCAATTGTGACGTTGGTGGCAAAGGAAATAACTCTGTATCGATGGAAAAACTTATCAAAGAAAATGATATTGTTTTGCTCACTACAGGAGCAACCAAACCAAGAGATTTACCTATTAAGAATAGAGATGGTGAAGGTGTCTATTTTGCTATGGAGTTTTTGGGTCAAAATACCAAAAGTCTTTTGGACAGTGATTTGAAAGACGATAGTTTTATCAATGCTAAAAATAAAGATGTAATTGTTATTGGTGGTGGAGATACCGGTAACGACTGTCTCGGTACATCACTCAGACATGGTTGTAAAAGCCTTACCAATTTTGAAATACTTCCTGAACTGCCAAAAGAAAGATTGGATAAAAATCCGTGGCCTATCTTTCCTAGGGTATACAAAGTTGATTATGGTCATGAAGAATCCAGAGAAGTATTTGGTAAAGATCCCAGAGAATATTCAGTTTCTGGAAAAGAGTTTTTGAGAGACAAAAATGGAAAACTCACTGGAATTAAAACTGTAAAAGTTGATAAAGACTTTAAAGAAATCAAAGGAACAGAAAAAATTTGGAAGGCTGATTTAATCTTCTTGGCAATGGGCTTTCTTGGACCTGAGGACTACCTTAATAAAAAATTAAAGTTGAAATTAGATGAAAGGTCTAATTTCAAGGCAGAACATAACATCCACCAAACTTCTCATCCAAAGGTCTTTGCAGCTGGTGACTGTCGTAGAGGTCAGTCTTTAGTTGTTTGGGCTATCAATGAGGGACGAGCTGCAGCTCGAGAAATAGATAAAAAGATTATGGGTAAAACTACCCTAGACTAGGTCTTCTTAGTCTTTATTTGCCTCATCAGCCCTTCTTGGATGGCTGAGGCTACCAGTTTTCCATCTTCCGTATAGACAGTTCCCCTATTAAAACCCTTAGCATTACTCGCACTTGGACTATCTGTAACATATAAGAGCCATTCATCTGCTCTGAAAGGTCTATGAAACCACATTGCATGATCTATGCTTGCTGACATAACTCTTCTATTCATGCCTCCCCAACTAATGCCATGAGGAAGTTGAGCAGTACTCAATAACCCAAAGTCTGAGGCATAAGCCAAAATATTTTGATGGACCAAAATATCGTCTGGTAACTTACCGTTAGCTTTCATCCAAGTATGTTTGTAAGGCGGTTTCTTTTCTGAATTCATTGGGCTGTATTGTTCAACAGTTCTGAGCTCAACAGCTTTTTCCCTAAGAAAACCATCTCTAAACTCTTTTGGTATTTCATCAATCATTGCTTCTCTTAATTCTCTTTCACTTTGTAAATCATTTGGTCCAGGAACATCAGGCATATCGAATTGATGTTCGAAGCCTCCTTCATCAATTTGAAAAGAAACAATCATATTAAATATGACTTCACCATTTTGGATCGCGTCCACTGTTCTTGTGGTGAAGCTTCCCCCATCCCTAATTCTTACAACATTGTAGACTATTGGCATATCAATTCTGCCTGGCCTTAAAAAATATGCATGAAATGAATGGGCATACCTTTTTTCTTCTATGGTGTTGTAAGCAGCGCTGAGAGATTGACCAAGAACNTGTCCACCAAAAACTCTTCCCCAAGCAGTTTTTTCGCATTCTCCTCGAAACAGATTTTCCTCCAGCTTTTCAAGGTTTAGGGTTTCTACCAAGTCGTCTAAACTTTTTTGTGTTGACATGATTTAANCCTCTTCTATGGTGTGATCAACATCCGTTGCTGGTTTTTCAGAAGACGGTTTACCCACAACGATTGCTGGTACTCCAGCAACTGTTGTGTTCGGCTCTACATCTGAAAGTACTACACTGCCGGCAGCAACTTTAGCNCCCTTTCCAATTTCCACATTGCCTAGAATTTGTGCCGACGAGCTTATTAAAACTCCTTCACGAACTTTAGGATGTCTATCTCCAGTTTCCTTTCCTGTACCTCCAAGAGTTACACCTTGAAATATTGATACATCGTTTTCAATTACCGAGGTCTCTCCAATGACAATTCCAGTTGCATGATCCAACATCACTCCATGNCCTATTTCTGCNTTAGGATGAATATCTACCTCATATATAGCGGAACTTCTGCTCTGGATGAAATATGCAAAAACTTCTTGTTTTGCTTTCATAAAATAATTTGCAATTCTGTGAGCTTGTAATGCTGCAAATCCTTTTGAAAATAATAATGTAAATACAAATCCGCTTGATGCAGGATCTCTTTCCTTTACCGCCTTTAAGTCAATGACAGCCTTTTCTAAAAAATCTTTATTAGAAAAAACTTCATGAAACTTATCTTTCAAAATTTCAGACGAATATTCTTTTGTAGCTAAGTCATCAGCAAGTTTTGCTGATAAAGAATTATCCAAACCGCTGCAAGATAAAATCTTTTCCTGAAAGAGANTTTCTGATTCTGGTTCTAAGGAAATTTTATTTTTGCTTTCTCTGAGAATCTCCCCCCAAATGTCGTCTACAATAGTCATAAGATAATTTTTTAGACGCAAGTCTAAGGCAAGTTAACTCAAAATTATATATTTTCTTGCTGTTTTTTTTTAAAAAAGGATAATGACTATTCACCCTTAAGACCAATAAAATTATGAAATTCGATAATTTTTCAATTCAAGAACCAGATGCAAATGTTAAGGTCAAAGATACCTTTGAAATAGATTCTGATTTAAAAGTTGATTCCTTTTCAGAGAGTAATGAATATGTTCCAAAGTTGGATGCCGACTACTGCTTTGATAAAGCGACTACTCTTTCTATTCTTGCCGGTTTTCAAAATAATCGAAGAGTTATGGTCCAAGGACTTCATGGCTCAGGAAAATCAACACATATTGAGCAGGTAGCAGCAAGATTAAATTGGCCTTGTATTCGAATCAATTTAGATAGTCACATCAGCAGAATAGATTTATTGGGTAAAGATGTGATTGCNATTGAAGATAGTAANCAGATAACAAANTTTCAAGAAGGCATCTTGCCTTGGGCNATCCAAAATCCTGTTGCTTTGGTATTTGATGAATACGACGCCGGTAGACCAGATGTGATGTTTGTCATTCAAAGAGTTTTAGAGGTAGAAGGTAAACTTACTCTTTTAGATCAAAATAGGGTTCTTACCCCTCATCCTTATTTTAGACTTTTTGCTACAGCAAACACGGTTGGTTTGGGAGATAGCACAGGTTTATACCATGGGACTCAGCAAATTAATCAGGGTCAAATGGATAGGTGGCATATTGTTTCGCCTCTTAACTATCTTTCTGAAGACCTGGAACTAAAAGTTATCCTCTCAAAAGTTAAAAATCTGAATAATAAAAAAGGTCAATCTACCGTAAAAGCAATGATTTCACTTGCCAATTTAACTAGAGAAGGTTTTAAAAATGGAGACATTTCTAATCTGATGTCTCCAAGAACAGTTATCAGTTGGGCAGAGAACTATTCTATTTTTAATGATATTGGAAATTCTTTTGAACTAAGTTTCTTGAATAAGTGTGATGAAACTGAAAAATCAATAATTGCAGAGTACTTTCAAAGGTGCTTTGATACAGAAACTAGCGATTCTATTTTAAATTTAGTTGAGCAAGCTTGAGTCAAAAATCTACTGAACAAAACGTTAAAGATGTAATTAATGCTTCCAGTAGAGCAATATCTAAAGATAAAGATCTAAATCTTGATGTAAATTATCTCCAGCAAGTCGCTGAACCCGGACATAATCTTCGAGAAAATATTGAATCTATTCAACTTTCCAGGGGAGATGCAGACAGACAAGCTCTGTTACAAAAATATAAATTACTCGAAAAGCCTGTTAAAAAAACTGGAATTTCTGAGCTTGATTTTCTCCTAAAGGATTTTGAAGCCATAAGATCAGAAATATTAGGCTCGAAAGAGTTTTTAGGAGTAAAACAAAACCTCAGGAATTTATTCTTAAAAAATCTTTCTCAACAAACAATTGAAAGCAGGCAAGAGGCTTTAAAAATAGCTGTTGAGATAAGTTTAAAAAATAAACTTTTAAAACAAAAAAATGACAAGCTAGAAGAAGTTTTCTTGAAGCCTTGGGAAAAAGCTCTTTCTGAAGTGGAATCAGATTTTAAACTAGCAGAAAAATATCTAGCAGATAAAGAAAAATTTAATGAGTATTTAATCTCCTTGTTTAAAAAATTAGGTTTTGAATTCGAAGAACCCGAACAAGAAGAGCCTAAGTCTGATACTGAAGAAGAAAATGAAGACAATGAAGAGGAAGGTACTTCTGATCAAGAACAAGAAGATCAGCCTGATAATGATGCATCAGAAGTAGATGATGAAAGTGAAAGTGAAATTGAAGATTTTGAAATTGAAGAAGGAGATGTTGACGATACAGAAGATTGGGTTGAGAACAGATCAAAACTAGAAGAATTAATTGCACTCAATCAAAACCAAGAATATAAGGTTTTTTGTAGAGATTTTGATGAAGTGGTAGATGCTGATAACTTATGTTCGTCAGAAGAATTAAAAAGGTTAAGAGATAGATTGGATCAATTGATTGACCCCTCAAAATCTGTAATAGCAAAATTGGCAAATAGACTGCAAAGATTGCTTCTTGCCCAACAAAGACGTTCTTGGGAATTTGATAAGGAAGAAGGTATTTTGGATTCTTCTAAACTGCATAAGATCATTACGGATCCACTAACGCCCCTTAGTTTTAAAACAGAAAAAGAGACGTCCTTTAAAGATACTGTGTTAACAATGTTGGTTGATAGCTCTGGATCAATGAGAGGAAGATCAATGACCACTGCTGCGATATCTGCNGATATTATTGGNTCAACTTTGGATAAATGTAATATNAAAACTGAAATACTTGGTTTTACAACGAAGCATTGGAAAGGTGGAGANNNTNGAAANCTTTGGGTTGAATGTGGNAAACCAAGTTCTCCTGGNAGGCTTAATGACTTGAGNCATATTATATTCAAACCNGCCGACCTNGCNTGGNGAAGAGCTAAAAAAAANCTAGGNTTGATGCTTCGAGAAGGNCTNCTTAAAGAAAANGTTGATGGTGAAGCTCTTTTATGGGCTTCTTCGAGATTGATGAAAAGGCCAGAACAAAGAAAAATACTCATGGTTATTTCGGATGGAGCGCCCGTGGACGACAGTACTTTATCTACTAATTCAACCAGTTATTTGGATAATCATCTAAAACAAGTAATCGCTGAAATTGAAAACAGAACTGAACTAGAATTGATTGCGATAGGNATAGGACACGATGTTACGAAGTATTATAAAAAAGCTGTAACAATCCATAGGGCTGANGAACTTGGAAACGTAATGTTGGAACAATTAACGGACTTATTTCAAGAGAAATAAGGTTTGGAATTCTAGAAAAGAGGCTTATAATTTACTCATGAAAATTACAAATGTAGACGGACCTCCTGGATTTAAGGAGTTTGATGATATTGAAGATCGTATGACTTCAGAGCATGTTGAAGATGTTAGAGAAATCTTCAACACCCCNCTAACTGGATCTTATAACTGGGATTACACTGTTGCCGATAACAGAATAAAAAGGCTATACGAATTAGGAAAAGAGCTTAATTGGAATGGATCAATAGATCTTGATTGGTCTAATCACATAAAACGTGGCGATCTTCCGGTAAAACCTGAGTTTGATGATTTGGGAAATGTTTATCCTGAATATAACGANATGTCAGAAGATGAAAAAAGGGAAGTAAGCTGGCATGCTTCTGCTTGGGGCTTAAGCCAATTCTTACACGGTGAGCAAGGCGCACTTTTGGTTGCCTCTCAACTTGTATCTTGTGCACCTACCTATCAAGCAAAATTATATGCTGCTTCACAATGTTTTGATGAAGCCAGGCACGTAGAAGTATTCAACAGATATTTACAAGATGTGATGGGAATGTCTTACCCTATTTCACCAAGCCTTAAAGCCCTCTTAGACAAAGGCCTTACTGATCCTAGATGGGACTTGAAATTTATCGCAATGCAAATAATTATTGAAGGTTTGGCTCTTGCTGCTTTTCAATCTACAAAAATGAGTACTAGTTGTCCTTTGCTTAGAGACTTAACTCATTATGTGATTCGTGATGAAGCAAGACATGTAACTTTCGGTATCAACTACTTAGAAGATTTCAACAAAACTTTGTCTGAAGACGAGATCGAAGACCGAGCTAGATTTGCCTACGAAGCATGTGTAATCATGAGAGACAGAATTCAAAATTATGAATTAGGTAAGAAATTCTTCGGTTACTCAGAACAAGAAGCGCGNGAGGCGATTCTAAAATCTGGTGTTAATGATGACTTTAGAGGTTTGTTATTTAACAGAGTGATGCCTAATTTGAAGAAAATTGGACTCTTAACTGAGTCTGTTCGTCCTCTATATGATGAATTGGGCTTATTAGAATACGAAGTTGCACCAAGTGATTTTGAAATAGATTGGGCTGAAATTTCCAAACCTTTAGAATCTTCAGATGAGATTGAAACTCAGGCAGAAGAACAAGCTGAAGTTATCAAGGAAATGTTCCACAATCATTAATTTATCTAAACCTCTTCGCTTTGATAGATTTCAATAAACTTCAAAGTGCTGAGGTAGATAAAACCCATTATCCATTCTTTTGTCTAGATAATTGCCTTTTAGATAATCCATCTAGAATTGCTTTAGCTAAAGATTTTCCGGATATTAAAAGTGGNGGNAGCATTCCTCCATCTTCTATNAATCTNAAAGGNAGTATTAAAAAATTAATTTCAGATCTTGAGNGTNNAGANATGAAAGNNNTTCTTGAAGAAAANCTAAATGTTGANCTTTCTAATTCTGAAATANTTACTACNTTAAGNGGTTATTCNAGAAAAAAAGATGGGAAGATTCACACAGATTCTAAATCTAAAATAATTACACTTCTTTTGTATCTAAACGAATCTTGGGAATATGAAACCGGAAAATTGAGAATGTTAAAAAATAAAGAAAACCTAGATGATTTCATAAAAGAAATTCCTGCAACATTAGGGAGCGTTGTTGCATTTAAAGTAACTGAAAATTGTTTTCATGGATTCTTACCTTTTGAAGGTAAAAGACAGTCTATTCAAATGAATTACGTGCACAAAAAAAACGTAAAAACTCATAAGTTAAGGCATTTTTTAAGCTCTTTATTTAAATAGTAAATTTTTCTGATGAATGAAATTGATGTTGGTNTTGATTTCGGAATTACAAATTCTGATATCGCAATCAAATCAGATGGAGAGGTTGCTTACAAATCTTTGGGTAGTGAAAAAAATATTCATTTATCCTTCAATAATATAATTAAAGATCTCCAAAGAAATTCTGTTATAAAAAGTATATGTGTTACNGGGGGNAAACACCTAGACCTTCCCGAGAATTTTGATGGATTAAAAGTTTTAAAAAAGAATGAAATAAATTGTATAGGTGCTGGAGCAAAGTATTTATCAGGACTAGATTCTAATTTTCTTGTCTTAAGTTGTGGCTCAGGAACAGCATGTGTTGGATATGAAAATGAAATCTCAACTCATCTTGGAGGTAGCGGCTTGGGCGGAGGCACTATCAGAGGGCTTTGTAAATTAGCTGCACAAGTTGATGATCCAGAAGAAATAGATGAGTTATCTAAAAAGGGAAGTCAAATAGGAGATTATGTTTTAAAAGATGTTGTTTCTGGCCCTATTGGCTCTCTTCCTGAAGATAGTATTGCTGTTCATCTTGGAAACTTGGATATGATTAACAAATTAGAAAAAGAAGATATTTGTAAGTCTATAATTTATCTGGTTGCTACAAATATAGCTCGCTTAGCTGCAACTACAGCAATTGCTACGNATTTAAATAAAGTAGTTGTTGTNGGGAGATCTCCAAATTATTNCTTGTATAGAGAGGTCCTTAAAAGATGGATAGAATACTCGGGNTTAGAAGTAGTTTTTTTGAAAGATGGGGAGTTCGCAACTGCAATTGGTGCTTTAGAAAGCTAACTAGAAGCCCGACAATGTCCTACTCTCACACCGAAAAACGGCACTACCATCGGCGCTAAGTGGTTTCACTTCTGAGTTCGAGATGGAATCAGGTGGGGCACACTTGCTAATGTCATCGGGCAAAATTCTAGTTACGTATTGTAGATCCTTTGTTTAATTTTAGCGTTATTAAACTTTATTAANATAAAGTATTAAGTTAAGCCTCACGAGCAATTAGTACAGGTTAGCTCAATGCCTNACAGCACTTACACACCCTGCCTATCAACGTCCTAGTCTTGAACGGCTCTTCAGGAACCCGAAGGTTCAGGGATATCTNATCTTGAGGTAGGCTTCCCACTTAGTTGCTTTCAGCGGTTATCCTTTCCGAACATAGCTACCGGGCAATGCCACTGGCGTGACAACCCGAACACCAGAGGTTCGTTCACTCCGGTCCTCTCGTACTAGGAGCAACTCCTCTCAAA
>NZFZ01000023.1 GCA_002689405.1 Gammaproteobacteria bacterium
CATATTTGGATAATTTGGTCCTCCCATGCCTTCTGGAGTTACCCAAACAATATTCTGGCTTGGATCTTTGATATCACAAGTTTTACAATGCACACAATTCTGAGCATTGATCTGAAATTTCTGTTCGCCATCCTTCTCAACGACTTCATATACTCCGGCAGGACAATATCTTTGTGCGGGTTCGTCGTATTCAGGAAGATTTACCGAGATAGGAACGGAAGCATCTTTTAAAGTGAGATGACAAGGCTGGTCTTCTTCGTGATTAGTATTAGAAAGAAAAACAGAGGATAATTTATCAAAACTTACAACCCCATCGGGTTTTGGATAATCTATTTTCTTTGATTCAGAAGCTTTTTTTAAACAAGCGTAGTCAGGAGTGGGGTGATTTAAAGTAAATGGGAGTTTGCCTCTAAAGATAAATTGATCTAAAGCAGCTAACGCAACTCCCAAAAGACCTTTGAAACCCCATTTTAATCCATTATGTAAAAAGGGACCCCAATTTCTAGCTTTATGCAATTCTTTATCTACCCAAGAATTCGTAAATTTCTCTTCATATGAAATCAAATCTTCACCAACTAAATCTTTTTGAAGAGCTTCATAAATCGTTTCAGCTGCAATCATTCCTGACTTCATTGCAGTGTGAGTGCCTTTAATTTTTGGAAAGTTCAGGGTGCCAGCATTATCTCCGACCAACAAACCTCCAGGAAAAGACATTTTCGGTCTAGATTGATAGCCGCCTTTTATTAATGCCCTGGCTCCATATGCAACTCTTTTACCTTTTTCAAGGATCTTTTTAATGTCCTTATGCTGTTTCCATTGTTGGAATTCATCAAACGGGCTTAAATGCGGATTTTCATAATCTAGAGGAACAACGTAACCTAAATAAACTTGATTATTTTCTCCATGATAAAAATAAGATCCTGAAATGGTTCCATTACTTGGCCAACCCATAGTATGCATTACAGTTCCTTCTTTATGATCTTCAGGAGAAATGTCCCATATTTCTTTAAAACCTATACCGTAGTGTTGAGGGTCTCTGTTTTCATCTAAATTAAACTTTTTAATTAATTGTTTACCTAAATGTCCTCTGCAACCTTCTGCAAAAACAGTGTATTTACCTCTAAGCTCCATGGATGGCTGATAAGAAGGTTTCTTCTCACCATCTTTAGAAATACCCATTTCACCCGTAAGCACTCCTTTGACAACATTCTCTTCAAAAATTACTTCGGCTGCTGTAAATCCAGGAAAAATTTCAACTCCTAGAGATTCGGCCTGTGTTGCTAACCATCTTGTAAAGTTAGCCAAACTCATGACGTAATTTCCATGGTTATTAAATGTTGGAATTAAAAAACTAGGAAATGGTATGTTGATAGAAGAATTTTCAGAAATCATAAATTTGACGATATCTTTGGTAGCAGGCGAATTTAAGGGGGCTTCTTTTTCTTTCCAGTCAGGAATTAGCTCGTTCAATGCAGTAGGTTCGAATACATTTCCGGAGAGAATGTGAGCGCCAATTTCAGAGCCTTTTTCAAGAACGCAAACGGATACGTCTTTTCCTTCAGCACTAGCTAGTTGTTTAACTTTAATTGCAGAGGATAAGCCAGAAGGGCCTCCGCCAATAATAAGAACGTCATAGTCCATGACATCTCGTTCTACTTGTTCATTCATAATTCATCTCTTTAGGGCTAATTATTAAGATATAACCCATTTATTTAGCAGTATTTTAATACTTTGATGAAAAGTCATCATCCTATAGAATATATGCTTCTTGAGTTATTCCACTAACTATTATAAGGGTAATATATGAAAATTTTAGTACCAATAAAGAGAGTTGTAGATTACAACGTTAAAGTTAGGCCAAAAGCTGACGAATCGGGTGTAGACCTAAACAATGTCAAAATGGCTATTAATCCTTTCTGTGAAATCGCAGTTGAAGAAGCTGTAAGACTCAAAGAAGCAGGCTCAGCCACTGAAATAATTGCAGTTACTGTTGGAGCTGAAAATACACAAGAACAACTTAGAACGGCACTTGCTTTAGGAGCAGATAGAGCAATTTTAGTAGAAACTGACTTGGAGGTTGAACCTTTGGGTATCTCAAAAGTTCTCAAGGCTATCGTTGAAAAAGAATCTCCAAATCTAATTATTATGGGCAAACAGGCCATTGATGGAGATAATAATCAAACAGGACAAATGTTAGCTGCCTTAATGAACTATCCTCAAGCAACTTTCGCTTCGGAACTCAAAATTGAAGGCGAAAACGCAGTTGTTACTAGAGAAGTGGATGGCGGTCTTCAAACTATTTCCATCAATTTACCTGCAGTAGTTACATCAGATCTCAGACTTAATGAGCCTAGATATGCTTCTTTACCAAACATTATGAAGGCAAAACAAAAACCCTTAGAAGTTATTAAATCTGACGATCTCGGAGTTGATTTAAATCCAAGGATTTCTACTTTAAAAGTTTCTCCTCCTCCAGAAAGAGAGGCGGGTATAATTGTAGAATCTGTTGACCAATTGGTTGAAAAATTAAAAAATGAAGCAAAGGTGATTTCATGACAGCATTAGTAATAGCAGAACACGATAACAAAGAGCTAAAAGTCTCAACACAAAACACAATAAGCGCAGCTTCGAAGCTAGATAACGATATTCATGTGCTAGTTGCCGGTTCGGAATGTAACGCAGTTGCTGAAGAAGCAGCTACATGTGAAGGAGTTACAAAAGTTTTGTATGTTGATTCAAAAGAGTATGAAAATTTTCTAGCGGAAAATGTTGCAAACTTAATCAAAAACGTTAGTAATGATTATTCTTCAATTTTGGCTCCTGCAACTACTAATGGTAAAAATTACATGCCAAGAGTTGCTGCCCTTTTGGATGTGGCACAAATTTCAGATATCAGTTCAGTCGAATCAGAAGATACTTTTCAAAGACCGATTTATGCTGGAAATTGCATAGCTACTGTTCAATCATCGGATGCAAAAAAAGTAATTACTGTCAGAACTACTGCATTTGATGCAGCAGCTAAAGGCTCTAACAGTGCCGAAATTTTAAAATTAGAAGAAGTAAATGATGCCGGTATATCTGAATTTATTAGAGAAGAGTTGGCTAAATCAGACCGTCCTGAATTAACAGCTGCCGAAGTGGTTATTTCTGGTGGAAGAGGTATGCAAAACGGCGATAACTTTACTTTGCTTGAAGGTATAGCAGATAAATTAGGTGCAGCTATAGGAGCTTCGAGAGCAGCAGTTGACTCAGGATTTGTTCCAAACGACTATCAAGTTGGCCAAACTGGAAAAATAGTAGCTCCTAATCTATACATCGCTGTAGGTATTTCCGGTGCAATTCAGCATTTAGCTGGAATGAAAGACAGTAAAGTTATTGTTGCAATCAACAAAGACGAAGATGCGCCTATCTTTCAAGTTGCAGATTATGGATTAGTTGCAGACTTATTTACCGCTTTACCTGAAATGGAGTCAAAAATATAAAATATGTCTCCGGTTACAATCTCAGATTCTGCTGTAACTTATCTTAAAGATTTACTTAATAGTCAAGAAGAAGAAACAAACATAAAAATATTTGTTTCTGACCCCGGAACTATGAAGGCCGAAACATGTATTGTTTATTGTAAAGTCGGTGAAGAAGAAGAAGATGACGTTTTAATGGAAGTCGGCGATCTTTCTGTCTATTTAGAAAATGAAAGCCTTCCTTTTTTAGAAGACTGCAAGGTTGATTACCATCCTGATAAATTTGGAGGACAACTTACAATCAGAGCTCCCAATGCAAAAGTACCGAGTTTGAAAGAAGATAGTTCTATAGAAGAAAAAATAAATTATTATTTATATAGCGAGATAAATCCTTCGCTTGCGTCTCATGGAGGTGAAGTAAGCCTCGTAGAGGTTATTGATTCAAGTAAAGCCGTTCTGAGATTTGGTGGTGGATGCCAAGGTTGCGGTATGGTTGACCTTACTCTAAAAAATGGCGTTGAAAAGACTCTGAAAGATAATATTCCTGAGATAACGGAAATAGTTGATTCTACAGATCATTCTTTTAAAGATAATGCATTTTACAAATAACGTCTAAATTTGACGTTTGTTTCCCTTATAATTTAGAGATGGTTGCGTCAGACGATCTTTATGTCTTTTATGATACAGAAACAACTGGACTGGATATTAATTTCTCTCAAATCATTCAGGTCGGATGTGTATTAACTGACAGTAATTTTAACGTACTCGAAGAGCTTAACTTGAGTTCAAAAGTTCTTCCATGGATAGTTCCTTCACCAGATGCCTTTTTAGTGCATAAACAAATCGAATGTCTTGAGTCAGGTCACTCTCATTTTGAGATGATGAAATCATTAAGAGATATGTGGTTGTCATGGGGAAAAGAGAAAAACTTAATATTCGTCTCATATAACGGTCATCGATTCGATGAAGAACTAGTTCGAAGACAGTTCTACTGGAATCTGTTTGAGCCATATATAACAAATACAAATGGCAATCGTAGACTTGATCTGATGAGTCTATTTCAGATAATAGGAAATTTTTATAGTTCAAAAATAAAAGTTCCTCAGGATGAAGATAAAAATATCAGTTTGAAATTAACTGATTTAGCTGAAGAGAATAATATTTCCGCAGAAAATGCTCACGATGCAATTGTTGATTGTATGCTGATGGTTAATTTGATGAAAGAAATTAAAAAGCATGCGCCTGAGGCATTGGATGCAGCTGTAAAAGGATCTTCAAAAAATGGAAATATTGAGCTTACAAAGTCCAGTCCTTTCTCTATTTTGGGTGAGATCTATCGGAAGAAAAAATACATCTATCCTGTAATTTCGTGTGGACAAAATCCCAATCAAACCAATCAGGTTGCATTGATAGATTTATATTTTGATCCAAAAAAAATGTTTGATATGTCGGATTATGAATTATCAGAACAATTTGGAGCTGGAGGAGGGCTTAAAACAATTTCAATAAATAAAAGCATACCTTTGATGCCAGTAGACAAAATTATAAATATCGAAGAATTTCTTGACTCGCCCTTCAAATTGTTGGCATCAAGGGCTCAGCAAGTAATTGAGAATACAGAATTCCAAAATAGAATTTGCGAACTATTATCTATCAACCAAAGAGAATATCCCCCAAATAAATATATAGAACAAAAGGTATATGAGAGATTTCCCTCAAATAGCGATAAACTTTGGATGGAAAGATTTGAAATATCAACTTGGGCAGAAAAAGCAAAACTACTAAATGGGTTTGAAGATGAAAGATACAGAGAGCTATCCCAAAGACTCATCAACTATTTAAAACCTGAATTTTCATCTAACAAAGAACAAGACAACTATCACGAATTTCTAAAAGAGAGGCTTATAGTAAATGGTCCTTGGAAAATGACATTGGAAAAAGCAATCTCAAGAACAAATTCATTGAAGATTGAGGCAGAAGAAAATAACGATCAAGAAAAATTAGAAATCATTAGTTCTTTATTAAATCATTATCAGGAGAAAAAAGCTCTTTCTGAGCTTTAGTAAGCTTTATTAGCATCCCGAATTTTGGATGGTCTACATAGTGTAGCTCACCACTACGAAATTTTTTTGAGTGTACAACTTCGTAGAAAACTTTTTGATTTTTTTCTTTAAATATATCTAGCTCTTTTTCTTCATTAAATACATTTTTTCCGACAATTATTTTTTCATCCTGAGTAAAAAAAGGATCTAATTCAGAAAGATATAATTTTGAAGTGAAGTGAAGGAAACGTTCTTTGTAGAGTTGAAAAAAACCAAATATCCTAGACCCCTTAAAAAAACCACTATCGATAAAAATAAGCTCAGCTTTATCTTTATTCTTTATATTTTGGAACCATGATTTTGTAGAAATAACTCTAAAGTCTCTACTTATTGCAATTTTAGAAACTTCAGCTGATAGAGAAAATTCTCTGCCAGAATCAATTTCAAATACAGATTTTTTTACCCCTAAAGTTGGAATAGCTTCAATATTACTTGGAATTTGATTTTCAGTAATAGACGAATCTGAGTCTTCTTCAATTTTTACCGACATAAATAAATCTTGAAATTTATATTCAAGATTAAACGGCAATGAATTAATTTCTAATTCAGGATAAGGAAACTCGGCAAGAAAAGTTATATTATCTGGGATATCAAGTTCAGGAGGGAGAAACTTTTCATTAGTTTCAAATTCAGGAAGGTATTTGATTAAAATCAAATCAACTAAATAAAGCTGCTCTTCAGAAATTAAATTTATTGAAAAAAGGGTTAGCAAAAGAGATAGTTTATATTTCATTCTTATCAAGGAAACTTTCTAACTTCGACATTATAAAGGTTAGACGATCACTTTTAATACCTTTAGCGCTGACCTTGATCTCTCTTATTTTTGATGATGGAGGAATAAGTCTTGAATCATCTGCTAATTTTAAAGAAAAATTTTCATCCCGATACTTGATACCTAAAATATTTAGCTTCCTGGCAATATTCTTTAGTTTTGATAATTCATAGAGATTTATGATTTCTATAGTTAAGTCACCAAAACGATCAATAAAATCTTTTTTATTCTGTTCTAAATTTTTATTTTCTTTTAAAGAAGATATTTCTTTATAAATACTCAGTCTTAATTCTGCTTGAGGAATGATATCTTCTGGTATGAATCCATAGATACCAATATCAATATCTATATCGGATTGATCTATAATCTTTTCTCCTTTTAAAATTTTAATAGCGCTTTCAATCATTTTTGAAAATAAAGTTAAACCTACAACATCTATAGGTCCGCTTTGTTTTTCTCCTAATAACTCACCAGCACCTCTAATTTCTAGATCTCTCATTGCTAAGCTAAATCCAGATAAAAGTGATTCGTTCTCTTGCAAAGCTTCAATTCTTTCTGATGCCTTATTTTTTAACTCTTTAGTTTCGTTAAGGAGAAAATAGGCATAAGCCTCTCTTTGCGATCTTCCGACTCTTCCTCTTATTTGGTGAAGTTGAGACAATCCATAATTTTCTGATTCCTCTACAATTAAGGTATTTGCGTTTTCTATATCAATCCCACTTTCAATAATCGTTGTGCAAACAAGCAAATCAATTTCTTTTCTAATAAAACTTTGCATGACTTTACTTAATTCTTTGGGTCTAAGCTGGCCGTGAGCGAAAGCAATTTTTTTATCTGGAAATCTATCTGAAATTTCTTTTTTCTTTTCTTCTAACATGCTTACGTTGTTTAAGAGATAAAAAACTTGACCGTCTCTATAGAATTCTCTTTGAATGGCTTCAAAAATGAGGCTTTTTGAATATCTCGAGACAATTGTCTTAACACTTTTCCGTCCTGTCGGAGGAGTGGTGATTAAAGAAATATCCCTTACTTTGGATAAAGATAGGTTTAAGGTTCTTGGAATTGGGGTTGCGGAAAGGGAAATGACATTAATGCCACTTTTCAAGGATCTTATTTGTTCTTTTTGTCTGACGCCAAATTTATGTTCTTCATCAATAATAAGAAGATTTAAATTCTTAAAAGAAATCTCCTTATTAAAAAGAGCATGCGTACCAATAATGATTGAGAAATAATTTTCTTTAATTTTTTTGTATATTTCTGTTTTTTCTGTTTTTGTTTGCTCTCTGGTAAGGAGACAAACCCTGTAAGAAAATTCGCTGAATCTATCTTTGAATACTTCAAAATGCTGTTTAGCCAATACGGTTGTTGGTGCGAGAATACAAACTTGGTAATTATTTTGAGCAACTATGAAAGAAGCTCTTAAAGCTACTTCAGTTTTACCAAATCCCACCTCACCACAAATCAATCTATCCTGGGGCTTGTCTGAAAGTAAATCAGCAATGACTTCTCTGATGACTCTTTCTTGATCGGGAGTTTCTGAAAATTTAAAAGTGTCGCAAAACTTCTCATATTCACTTGCATTAAGAGATACCTTTTGTGATGCTTCTAAATTTCTTTTGGCTTCAGCTTCTAAAATTTCTGAAGCAATATCAAAAGCTTTTAGTTTAGATTTTTGTGATTTTTCACTCCATTTCTTTTTGCTCAAAGAATCTAAAGGGATATCTTTTACACCAATGTAAGGAGTAATTTGGGATATCGAATTTACCGGAACATAAAGTAATTCATTGTTTTGATACTCTATTAAAAAACATTCCGTATTATTTAGATTTTTTAGACCTAAAAATTTTCCAATCCCATGGTTTGCATGAACAACAAGCTCATCTTTTTTAAAATTTAATAATGAATCAAAATCCCTTTCTAATTTCTCTGAACTAGAAGAGGAATCTTTAAAAACTAAATCTAAAGATTCATTAAAAGATGATTTTGGTAATTTTATTTTTTCAGATTTAGAAATTAATTTATTAATTTCGTCCAGCGTATTGAAGATTTCTGTAGGTTTCAGGATTGGTCTGTTGACATCGCCTAGAAACTCCTCATATCTGTTATTTATTAATTCCCAATAATTTTTAGTTTCTGATTTAACATCACCAACTATAAAGATATTAAAGTCGTTGAGATAATCCTTTAAAGAAGGTTTTTCATCATAGAAAAGAGAGGAATAAAATTCTATTCCTGATATAAATTTTCCTTTATTGACGCTTTCAAAAACCTCGCCATCAACCTCAAACCTAGAACGCCAATTTTTTTTAAATATCTTTATAGAATTAATATTTAAAACAAAACCCCGTGATGGTCTAACAATGAATGAATTTATTTTCCTTAAAGTTTTCTGTGTGTCGGTATCAAAAATAGAAATACTTGAAATCAAATCGTCATCTAAATCTATCCTGACAGGATATTTACTATTGGATGGAAATATATCTATTACAGAACCTCTTAAGGCATAACTGGAGGGTTTGGTTACTAAATCTGCAGAGTCATATCCATTTTCTACTAAATTTGTGATGAGCTCGTTTCTGTCAATTTTTTGATTTTCTTTGAATTCAACGTAGAGACTATTGATACTGGCTTTATCAAAAAACGGCTGAAAAAGAGCAGGAATTGTAGAGAAAGCTGTGATCGAGTCTTTTTTTAATAAATCCCTTAAGGCTATCAACCTTTTTGATGAAACCTCAGAATGTGGAGAAAAATTATCATAGGGTAATACCTCTAGATCAGGAATTAAGATTTTTTCTTCATTTGTTGAGTTAGACCAAGTTCTTTTAAGAAGCTCTGAATTACTGCAAATTACCAAGTTCTTTTGATAACCAAATGTTATTTCCATAATGATTTTTACTACGTATTAACAGATAAATGTTTGTGTATAATACTGACTTCTAAGAATAAGACTATAAAGAGGTTTTAAATGAATTTATCTTTTTCAGAAGAAGATCTTAAATTTCAAGACGAAGTGAGATCATTTATTGCAGAGAATTATCCTGCTGATATTAAAAATAAAATGGATAATGGGATTCCTGTATCTAAAGACGATATCCAAACTTGGCAAAAAATCCTTAGCAAAAAAGGTTGGTTTGCAGTTAATTGGCCTGAAGAATATGGTGGAACTGGTTGGACTATTACACAAAAACATATTTTTCAAAATGAATTAGCTAATGCTAATACCCCAACTCTTGTTCCTTTTGGAGTAAGTATGTGTGGTCCAGTGGTTTATACTTTTGGAACTCAAGAACAAAAGGATAGATTTCTTCCAGGGATAATCAATAATGATGTCTGGTGGTGCCAAGGTTATTCAGAACCAGGATCTGGTTCCGATTTAGCTTCCCTCAAAACAAAAGCGGTAAAAGATGGTGATCACTACATTGTAAATGGAACAAAAACTTGGACAACCATGGCGCAACATGCAGATTGGATTTTTTGTTTGGTTAGAACGGAAACAACTGATATTAAACAGCAAGGAATAAGTTTTCTTTTAATCGATATGAATACTCCTGGAGTTGAGGTGAAGCCTATCATTACTATTGATGGATCTCATGAAGTAAATATGGTCTATCTAGATAACGTCAAAGTTCCCGTCGAAAACCTAATTGGAGAAGAAGGTGCTGGTTGGAACATTGCAAAATTTCTGTTAGCTCACGAAAGAACAGGCATTGGTGGTATTCCTGCTCTTAAAAGAGAAATTCGAAGACTTAGAGAAATTACTTCCGAACTTCCTTTGGGTGAAGGCTTCTTAAAAGATGATGAATTATTTATGGATAAACTTAATAAACTTGAGATCGACTTATTGGCTGCAGAATACAGCGAATTAAGAACTTTGGCAGCAATGTCAAAAGGCGGGCATCCTGGTCCAGAATCATCCATACTGAAAATCAAAGGTACTGATTTACAACAAGGTCTTTCTGACTTGTTTGTTGAAGCGCTTGGATACTATGCGCATCCTTTTATGTCAGAAGATGATTTAATTTCTAATGAAGGAAGAATTGGTCCGGATTTTGCAGCGAATGTCATGCCGCATTACTTGAACTATAGAAAAGTTTCTATCTATGGAGGAAGTAATGAAATCCAAAGAAATGTAATTGCGAAAGCTGTTTTAGGTATTTAAATGGATTTCTCGTTATCAGAAGAACAACAATTATTAAAAGATAGTATCACTACCTTTGTAGACAAAGACTATCTTTTCGATGTAAGACAAAATAATATCAAAACTGAATTAGGTTATAGTTCAGATTTTTGGAAGACCTTTGCTGATTTAGGATGGTTAGGAATGCCTTTTTCTGATGCAGATGGCGGCTACAATGGCGGACCAATTGACCTGATGGTTATCATGGAATCACTTGGAAGAGGTCTAGTAGTAGAACCCTATATCCCAAATGTTGTTTTGGCAGGTGGCTTAGTTAGCAGATTAGGTTCGGAAGAACAAAAACAAGAATTTTTGCCAAAAATTATTTCTGGTGAAATCCAAATGTCTGTAGCATTTTCTGAACCTCAAAGCAGATTTGATTTAAATGACGTTATTACATCTGCCAAAAAAGACGGAGAGAATTACATTCTTGATGGTTACAAAGCTGTAGTCATGAATGGCCCTTCTTCGAATAATATTATTGTTGTAGCAAGAACATCTGGAAACCAGCTTGATAAGGAAGGTCTATCTTTGTTTATTGTTGATCCATCTTTAAAAGGAGTATCTTTAAGAAACTATTCAAATGTAGATGGGTCTAAAGCTTCAGAGATAACGCTTGAAAATGTATCTACGCCAGCGACTTCTCTATTGGGAAGTGAAGGAAATGCTTTCTCTGCATTAGAGGAAGTCATTGATTTAGCAACATTAGCTATATCAGCTGAAGCACTAGGGATTATGGAAAAAATGAATGAAATAACTTTAGAGTACACTAAAACCAGAGAGCAATTTGGTGAGACTCTCAGTTCCTTTCAAGCGCTACAACACAGGATGGTAGATACTTTCATGGCATACGAACAAACTAAATCCTTGCTCTTAATGTGCGCAGCAAAACTTACTGATAAGTCAGACGATGCTAAAAAAGCTGTTTCAGCTCTAAAATATCAAGTTGGCATCGCTGCTAAGCATGTTGGTGAAGAATCTGTTCAGCTGCATGGTGGAATGGGTGTAACTGAAGAGACAAATATTGGTCACTACTTTAAGCGTTTAACGACAATTAGAGCAATTTTTGGAAATACTGATTATCACCTGAAAAGATATTCTGCTTTGTAATAAATGACAGTAATAAAATCTGACTCTAACCCTGATAAGAGGGATAGAGCTAAACCGGATAATTATCTAGAAAACTGGATAGAAAGACAGTCGCTTGTCGAATCAATGATTCCTATCATTGGTAAATTCCATAGAGATAAAAATGTACGAATTTTATTGTATGGTAATCCGTTGATTTCTCTTTCGGTTATTGAAATTATGCAAGCTCATAGAGTTGTTAGAGAAGTCGAAGAAAATGAACTAAGTGAATACGAAACATCAATGATTTTAGCGAGTTTAGACAAACTTGATCTGGGGCCCGCTCAAATAGATATTGGCATACTAGCTGCAGCTTTTATGTTTGATAATCATGGACAAAATATAGATGAATTTGTAAAAGATCAGGTTAAGAATGCCATAGGAAATCACACTCCAGTTCTAAAAAAACCTCAAGATGTAGTTCTATTTGGTTTTGGAAGAATAGGAAGATTAATTACAAGATTAATTCTTGAGGATACAGGTGCAGGTGAAACTTTTTCTCTAAAAGCAGTTGTTGTCAGACAATCTCAATCTGAAGATCTTTTTAAACGTGCGGAGCTAATGAGAAGAGATTCTGTACATGGTCCTTTCAAAGGAACAATCAGAGTAGATGAAGAATCCAATACTCTTGTAATGAATGGTAATCCTGTAAAATTTATCTACGCCAATAATCCTGATGAACTTGATTACTCCAAGCATAATATCGACAAAGCAATTTTAATTGACAACACTGGAGTTTATCGGGGTAAAAAAGGGCTTTCAAAGCATCTTGAATCCAAGGGAATTTCAAAAGTATTGCTCACTGCTCCTACCAAAGGAGGATTAAAAAATATAGTTTATGGTGTAAACCACTTTGATATTGCAGACAAAGATAAAATCTTAGGGGCCGCTTCTTGTACTACTAATGCAATTGTTCCTCTATTGAAGGCGATATCAGAAGAATATGGTATTGATAATGGTCATGTTGAAACTGTTCATTCTTATACTAATGATCAAAATCTAATTGATAATTTTCATGACAAAGCCAGACGAGGAAGAAGTGCAGCTCTAAATATGGTTTTAACTGAAACTGGAGCAGCAAAAGCCGTAGCTCAAGTTCTCCCTGAATTAGAAGGAAAATTATCAGCAAATGCCATAAGGGTTCCGACTCCAAATGTTTCTATGGCAATTTTAAACCTTTATCTTGAGAAAGAATCAACCGTTGAAGAGCTCAATAATTTTTTAAGAAAAACAGCTTTTCATAGTATTTATAAAGATCAAATTGACTATACAAATTCTCCTGAAATTGTCTCGTCCGATATTATTGGTAGCAGGTTTGGGTGTGTTGTGGATTCTCAAGCTACAATATGCAATAAAAAGAATGTGGTCATTTACGCATGGTACGATAATGAGTTGGGTTATTGCGTTCAATTACTGCGAGTTTTAAAGGAAATAGCTGGTATTAAATACCTACGATTGCCTCTATTTTTATAAGATGACTATAAAAATTAAAAAGGGATTGAATCTATCTCTTGAGGGAGAAATTAATCATCAAGTTTTGCCAGAAGTTACAAATTTAACTTCAAGAGTGGCTGTTCTTGGAAAAGATTTTCACGGTATTAGACCCACGATGTTTGTGTCTGAAGGACAGCAAGTCACTCAAGGAGAAAGACTCTTTGAAGATAAAAAAAATCCCGGGTACTTTCACTTGTCTCCCGTAAATGGAACGATTTCAGAAATCAATAGAGGCGATAGAAGGTCTTTTCTTTCGATGGTCATAGAAAAAAGTAATGATGATGCTTCCTTTGAAGTTGATACAACATTTGATAAAACCGATGACCAAGTTTTAAATTTTCTTAATAATTTTGGCTTACTTAGTCTTTTTAGAACTAGACCTTTTTCTAAAGTTCCTTTGGTGGGTTCTCTACCCAATAAAATCTTTATTTCATTGATAGATTCAAATCCTTTAGCTTTTGATCCAACCTTGGTAATTACAGAAAACCTTGAAGCTTTTAATAAAGGTTTGGAAGTTATTTCTCATCTTCCTAAAGAGAATATTAATGTTGGAATTTCTGAAAACAATACTTTAGATTTATTTAGATCTGAAAAGGTCAATTACCATATTTTTTCAGGACCACATCCTATAGGACTTGTAGGAACACAAATTCATAAAATTTCGCCTGCTTCATTGACCAATCAAATTTGGACTATTGGATACCAAGAATTAATCAAAATCGGAAAAACTGTTCTCACAGGCTACCATTCAAATGAAAAATACATATCTATTTCTGGTCCTCAAGTATTTAATCCAGAAATTGTTTTAACAAATTTTGGTGCTTGCGTTGAAGAACTTACAGCTGGAAAGTTGATTGAGGAAAGTAATCGACTGATTTCTGGCTCTGTTTTTTGTGGTCATATATGTGAGGGATCACTTGCTTATGTATCAAGTTTTTCCAATCAACTCAGTGTCATAAGAGAAGTCAATCAAGATGATCGTGAATTTTTAAATTGGTTAAGGCCTGAAATTAAAAAACATTCATCCTTGAGAATGTTTCTTGCATCGACATTCAAAAATTATAAATACAATCTCACATCGGCTTTAAACGGAGGCTTTAGAGCAATTGTTCCTGTTGGTATCTACGAAGATATTTTCCCGATGAATTTAATGATTACTCAACTTCTTAAAGCAATAGTGACTGAAGACACAGAATTGGCTCAAAGTCTGGGTGTTTTGGAATTGGATGAGGAAGATTTAGGTCTTTGTACTTATAGTTGTCCAAGCAAATATGATTACGGACTAATTCTGAGAAATATTTTAGAAAAAATAGAAAAGGATGGATAAAAGCATAATATAGAAGAATATCTTCTAAAAACTAAATTGACTCCCTTAAATCATTAAAATTACATTCATATCTTAAAGATGAAAGATCCGTTAAGAAATTTTCTTGATAAAATCAAACCTTCTTTTCAAGGAAAAGGAGGCCTCTCCTATTACTTTCCAATATTTGACGTTATAGAGAATCTCTTTTATTCCTCCGATAAAAAAACCAAAGGCTTAACTCATGTTAGAGACGGTTCCGATATTCAAAGGATCATGGTCGTGGTGTGGCTTGCAACTTTTCCAACAATGTTTGCCGGAATGTATAACCTTGGATATCAATCTCTTTATGCAATCGAACAACTAACTCTTGCAAATGCTACCTTTGAAAAAGACTGGCATTGGCCGTTAATTACTTTCTTCACTTCGCTCAATCCAAATAGTTTTATGGATTGTTTGGTTTATGGGGCTATTTATTTTATACCCATATACATCGTAGTATTTGCAGTTGGAATAGGCTGCGAATTAATATTTGCCCTCATAAGAAGACATGAAGTCAGTGAAGGTGCTTTCGTTACAACAGTGTTATTTGCACTATCATGTCCGCCTAACGCGCCTCTATGGCAATGTGCTTTGGGTATAGCAGTTGGATTGGTCATAGGTAAAGAAATTTTTGGTGGAACTGGTAAGAATTTTTTAAATCCAGCCCTAACGGGCAGGGCATTTTTGTATTTTGCTTATCCAGCATCTTGGTCAGGGGATATGTCCTGGGTCGCAGTTGATGGTTACACAGCAGCAACTATTTTAGGAACGGCAGCTCAAGATGGTTATCAGAGTCTGGCCTACACATGGAACAATGCTTTTCTTGGTTTTATACCAGGTTCCATTGGAGAAACTTCAACCCTAGCAATATTAGTAGGCTTAGCCATTCTTCTTTATACGAAAGTTGCTTCATGGAGAATAGTTCTTGGCATAGTCATAGGTACAATCTTTACAAGTTTTTTATTTAATTATTTTGGTAGTGAAACCAATCCTATGTTTTCCATGCCTTTTTGGTGGCACATGGTAATTGGAGGATATGCTTTTGGCTTGGTATTCATGGCGACTGAACCTGTTTCCGGGTCGCATACCAATGCGGGTAGATGGATTTACGGAATCATCATTGGTGTTATGGTTATTTTAATTCGAGTCTTAAATCCTGCTTTTCCTGAAGGCATGATGCTTGCCATTTTATTTGGAAACTTATTAGCTCCTTTAATAGATCATTTTGTTGTTCAAAATAACATTAAAAAAAGATTAGCCCTACAAAATGCCTAAGTTAAATAAAGATAGCACTTTAAATATAACATTCGTTGGAATTGGCCTCTGCTTGTTATGCAGCGCAATCATTTCGTTTATTGCTATTCAACTGAGACCTGTTCAAGAAAATAATATTGTCCTAGATATGCAAAAGAAGATTGTTTCATCTGCAGGTTTAGAGGAAGTTTATGGTTCGGTAGAAAATGCTATGTCCAACATAAAAACTTTAATCATAGACTTAGATGAGGGTGAAATTGTAGACATAAGTCCAGATTCTTATGAGCTAGCAAAAGAGCTTAGAGAGGACGGAAAATATAAATTTCTGTCTGCAGAGGAAGACGTAGCCTCAATTAAAAAAAGAGAAAAATACTCGAAGATATACATTGAATATAAGGACGATAAAATAAATACTTTAATTTTACCGGTAAGAGGATATGGCTTATGGGGAATCCTATATGGTTATCTTGCAATTGAAGGAGATTTTAATACCGTTGCTGGGTTGGAGTTCTACGAACATAAAGAAACTCCTGGACTTGGTGCTGAGATTGATAATCCCAAGTGGAAAGCTTTATGGAAAGGAAAAAAAATATACCAAGATAATGGAGAGGTTTCCTTAAAAGTAATCAAAGGAAGTGTTTTGGAAACTAGCAATAACTTCAGCTATGAAATAGATGGGTTGTCTGGAGCTACCTTGACCTGTAATGGAGTAAGTAACCTGATAGCCTATTGGATGGGTAACGATGGTTTTTTAAATTTTATTAATAATTTACAAAAAATTGATGTCTAAATATTCTGAAATATTATTTCGCCCTGTATTCAAAGAAAATCCCATTGCTTTGCAAATGCTTGGTATTTGTTCTGCTTTAGCAGTTACCAGCAAACTTTATCCAACTTTAATAATGTGTGTAGCTTTGACAGTTACTGTCAGCCTATCCAATTTCTTTATTTCAATGATAAGGAATATTACTCCTTCAAACATAAGAATTATTGTACAAATGACAATTATTTCTTCTTTGGTAATCTTAGTTGATCAAGCATTAAAAGCCTATGACTACGAAACAAGTAAGACTTTATCTGTATTTGTTGGTTTGATAATTACCAATTGTATTGTTATGGGAAGAGCTGAAGCTTTTGCAATGCAAAACCCTCCAGGAGTATCTTTTCTAGATGGATTTGGTAATGGCTTGGGCTATAGCGTAATTTTGATAATTCTAGGCACAATTAGAGAATTATTTGGTACTGGAACAATTTTGGAATATGAAATTTTTCCTTTGGTACAAAACGGTGGTTGGTATGTGCCCAATAACTTTTTTCTCCTGCCTCCGGTTTCCTTCATATTAATTGGCTTAATCATATGGGCTCTAAGAGCTTGGCAAAAAGATCAGATAGAAGAACCAGAATTTAAAATGTCTCAAAATTCTCCTGAAATAGTGCCAAATCCACCACCAACACCTTCATCAAAAGCGGCATCATGATAGAAAATTATTTAAATATTTTTATCAATGCCATCTTTATCGAAAATCTAGCTTTATCTGTGTTTTTAGGAATGTGTACTTTTATTGCTATTTCAAAAAAAATTGAAGCTGCAATTGGCTTGGGAATTGCTGTAATTGTTGTTTTGGCAATTACTGTGCCTATCAACAACTTAATCTATAACTACGTTCTAAGAGATGGAGCACTTGCTTGGGCGGGTCTATCAGATGTTGATTTAAGCTTTGTAGGATTGATCAGCTACATTGGTGTCATTGCTGCTTGCGTTCAAATATTAGAAATGTTTTTAGATAAATATGTACCTGTCCTTTATAACGCTTTAGGCATATTTTTGCCTCTCATTACAGTTAATTGCGCAATTCTAGGAGCCTCACTTTTTATGGTAGAAAAAGATTTGTATTTTGGAGAAAGCGTTGCCTATGGCCTAGGTGCTGGGGTTGGTTGGGCATTAGCAATCACAATACTGGCAGGAATAAGAGAGAAATTAAAATACAGTGATATGCCTGAAGGTCTTCAAGGACTCGGTTCTACTTTTATAATTGTTGGTTTGATGAGCTTTGGTTTTATGTCGTTTGGAGGCATCATTTTATAATGGTTACTGAAATAGTTTTAGGTATTTTATCTTTTACAGTTATTGTAAATGTCATGGTTGCCATAATTCTTTTGGCAAGATCTCAATTGGTTTCTACAGGAGATGTAACTATTGAAATCAATGATGATCCTACTCAAAAAATTACTGTCCCTGCCGGAGGTAAACTTTTACAAACTCTAGCAGAAAACAATCTTTTCCTTTCTTCAGCATGTGGGGGAGGCGGTACTTGTGCTCAATGTCGTTGCCAAGTTTTTGACGGAGGTGGTTCGATTTTATCCACCGAAGAAAGTCACTTTAATAATAAAGAAAAAAAAGACTTCTGGCGTCTTTCTTGTCAGGTTCCCGTTAAAAGCGATATGAAAATAACCATACCGGATGAGGTTTTTGGAGTTAAAAAATGGAAAACCACAGTCAAATCAAATGATAACGTTGCTACCTTTATCAAAGAGTTGGTTCTAGAGCTTCCTGAAGGTGAGGATGTTGGTTTTGAAGCTGGTGGTTATGTTCAAATGGAAATTCCTCCTTACCAAGCTGATTACAAAGATTTTTATATTCAAGATGAATACAAATCAGACTGGGATAGATTTGAGGTATTCAATAACGTTTCTACAGTAAAAGAAGAAGTTATAAGGGCTTACTCAATGGCAAATTATCCCGAAGAAAAAGGGATTATGAAATTCAATATCAGAATTGCTTCACCGCCACCAGGTATGTCAGTTCCTCCTGGAGAGGCCTCTTCTTATTTATTTAATTTAAAACCAGGTGACAAACTCACTATTTTTGGTCCTTTTGGAGAATTTAAAGCTAAAAAAACCGATGCAGAAATGGTATTTATTGGTGGAGGGGCCGGTATGGCTCCAATGAGATCTCATATTTTCGATCAGCTTCTTACAATTAACTCCTCAAGAAAAATAAGTTTTTGGTATGGAGCAAGAAGTTTAAAAGAAATGTTTTACGTTGAAGAGTTCGATAAGTTGTCAGATGAATTTGAAAATTTTACTTGGCATGCGGCTTTATCCGATCCATTACCCGAAGATGACTGGGAAGGTCTAACAGGCTTCATTAGTCATGTTTTGTATGACGAATACCTGCAGCACCACCCCTCACCAGAAGATTGCGAATATTATCTTTGTGGTCCTCCTATGATGATGTCAGCAGCATTTAAAATGCTTGATAGTCTAGGTGTTGAGCCAGAAAATATAATGTTTGATGATTTTGGTAGCTAATTTTTTAAAAAAATCTCTATTATTTTTTCTTTTCTTTTTAGGAGCCTGTTCCAGTAATAATGAAATTCTTTCTATAACTGGTCAAGCTTTTGGAACTTTTTACGATATAAAGTTTGAAAAGTCTAACCACAGCCTTAAAAGGGTTAATGACGAAATAAATAATATTTTTATTTCTATCAATCAATGTTGCTCAACTTACAAAAAGGATTCTTTGGTGTCTTTTAAAAGAGATAATAAAAATACTGAATTATTCAATCAAGAAATTCAAAATTATTTTGAAGATGTTATTAAAATTTCAGTAAAGGCAAATAAAACTGCTCAAGGTTTTATTCTATTTAAGAATTATGACTATTTTAATGCAGTTGCAAAAGGTTATGCAGTGGATGTCGTTTCTTCTAAGTTAAAAGAATTAAATATTAAAAATTTTTTTATAAATATTGGTGGTGAAATTAGGGCAGAAGGGATGAAAAATAAAAATTTTTGGAAAATAGGAATTGAGAATCCCTTGCCTAATCAGCAAGACATATTTANACCTTATGAGTTTAAACAAAGTCTCTCGATTGCTACCTCAGGAAATTATAGAAATCCTGGTCATATCGTTGGAATTAGAGAAAATAAAATTGATCAAAATGTACTTTCTATTTCAGTGATAGATAAAAAATCAACTGCCTATGCTGATGCTCTTGCAACCGGTTTATTTGCATTAGGAGAAGTTGATTCAATTAAAAATAATATAATTGATAATGGCATTCCTGCANTACTCATCTTTAAAAATAATGAAAAATTACAATCTTTTGAATCGAAACAGTGGAAGGAATTGTTACAATAGCTAAATGATTACAGCCTTATTAGCCATCTCTATAATTATTCTCTCAATAGCGGGAATGTCGATAGGTCTTATTCTCAAAAATAAACCCCTCCAGCCAAGCTGTGGAGGAATTTATTTAGAAAAAGGTGATACCTGTAAGGTTTGTGGCAAAACAGTCGATTAAAACTGATTCATTGTATTATCTTCACCGCCAGCTTTAAGAGCATTATCTCCAGAGAAATATTCTTTGTGAGTATCTCCAACAGTTGAGCCAGCTAAGTCTTGATGCTTAACAGAGGACATATCGCGTCTGATTTCTTGTCTTTGAATCTCTTTGACATACGCCAACATGCCTTGATCGCCAAAGTAACCTTCAGAAAGCACTGATGTACCCAAAGCCGTTTCATGATAAGTCGGTAGAGTAATCAAATGATGGAAAATTCCTGCCTCTTTTGATGCATCCTTTTGGAAATTTTGAATGGATTTGTCAGCTTCNATAGCAAGCTCAGAATCATCAAATTTTTCATCCATCAAGCCTTTGGGGTCCTTAGCAGGATCAGGATAATTAGAAACNTCTTTTCCAGCTTCAACCCATTCTTGATAAACCTGTTCTCTGAAAGATAAAGTCCAATTAAATGAAGGGGAATTGTTGTAAACAAGTTTTGCGTGTGGTTGTTTTTCTCTAATAGCAGAAACCATTTCAGCAATCTGTTTTACATTTGGTTTTTCAGTTTCAATCCATAAAAGATCAGCGCCATTTTCAAGACTGGTTATACAATCAAGAACTACTCGATCGAATCCAGTATCTTTTTTAAATTGATAGAGACCATTTGGCAGTCTTACCGGTTGAACTAGTTTTCCTCCTTGGTGAATGGTTACATCGTTATCTTCTAATTCACTCAAATCATTTATTTCATGAGATTCCAGAAAACTGTTGTATTGATCTGCTAGATCTCCAGGTTCTTTTGAAACTGGAACTTTTTGAGTTAAGCCTGCACCTAGAGAATCAGTTCTAGCAACTATGATTCCATTTTTAATTCCCAGTTCTAAGAATGCATATCTAACAGCATTTACCTTAGATAAAAAGTCTTCATGCGGAACAGTTACCTTTCCATCTTGATGACCGCATTGTTTTTCATCGGATACTTGGTTTTCAATTTGAATAGCACAAGCACCAGCTTGAATCATCTTTTTTGCTAGCAAGTAAGTAGCTTCCTCGTTACCAAATCCAGCATCGATATCAGCTATGATGGGAACAACGTGAGTTTCAAAACTATCAATTNTATTGATAATGTCATCGGTTTTATTTCCTGCTGCCTCTGCTTCNTCTAATTCATTGAATAGATGTTGCAGCTGAACAGAATCAGCTCTTTTTAGGAAGGTATATATCTCNTTTATCAGATTAGGAACTGCAGTTTTTTCATGCATGCTCTGGTCAGGAAGGGGGCCAAATTCTGATCTCAGGGCAGCGATCATCCAGCCGCTCAAATAAACATATCTCTTAGAAGTTGTTGTGTGTGAGCGTTTGATTTCCATCATCATTTGTTGCGCAGTAAAACCATGCCAACAACCTAAAGATTGAGTGTAAACACTGGAATCTTTATCATAGTCAGCCATATCTGCATGCATGATGTCAGCAGTGTATTGAGCAATATCCAGCCCAGTATGAAATCTATTTTGCAATCTCATTCTTGCAGCAGATACAGGATTGATATTTTTATAAATATTAGGATTTTGATTCTTTAGATCCTCATATTCCTTAACGATTTTTTTGTAATCAAACATATTATGCCCCTTAGGATTTAAAAGAAGATTTAGCCAATTTGTCTGCCAATCCAATATATTTTTTTGGAGTAAGGCTTAAAAGAAGTTCCTTATCTGCTTTATTTATTTTTAAGTCGTCAATTATCTTTATGTAGGAATGATAATCAAGCTTTTTTCCACGTGAAATGGATTTAATTTTAGTATAACTATCTTCAACACCATTTTTTCTGAGTATGGTTTGAATGGCTTCAGTTAAAATTTCCCAACTGTTATCTAGTTCTTCAAGGATTAACTCTTTATTAGGCTCTATTTTAGCGATGCTTTTTTTCAAAGAATTGAGACTGATAATAATATAAGCAAATAACGAGCCAATATTTCTTAAAACAGTTGAATCGGATAAATCTCTTTGTAATCTTGATATTTGGATTTTATTTTTTAGGGCAATAATTAAGCCATTGGCAATAGATAAATTTCCTTCTGCATTTTCAAAATCTATAGGATTAACTTTATGCGGCATGGTTGAAGAGCCAACTTCTCCAGCTTTCAAATTTTGCTTTAAGTAATTTTTTGAGATTAAAAGCCAAATATCTTGAGCAAAATCAATCAATACGTTATTCAAATTATGTGCATTTGCTAATTGAAATGCCATGGCGTCTTTAAGTTCGATTTGTGTTGAATGACTGGAAAAATCTAGGCCTAAAGAATTTACGAATTTTTTTGATAAAGTCTCCCAATTTACTTTTTTTT
>NZFZ01000024.1 GCA_002689405.1 Gammaproteobacteria bacterium
TCTGAAAATACAAAAAATGCTTTTTTTATTATCAAATCTACCGTACCCCCAGGTACATGTGAAGAGTTGTCATCAATGATCGACTCATCAAAGAATATCAGTATTTCAATGTGTCCAGAATTTTTAAGAGAAGGCTCGGCAGTAAAAGATTTCTTAAAACCTGACAGAATAGTCATCGGTAAAAATCCTAACATCTCAGAAGATCTTTTTTTAACTATTTTTTCTCCTTTTATAAGAGAAAATAAATCCATCATTTTTATGGATACACTTTCGGCTGAATTAACTAAATATGCCTCAAACTCTTTTTTGGCTACTAAGATAAGTTTTATGAATGAGCTTTCAATTTATGCTGACTTGAAAGGAGCTGATATTGAAAAAGTAAGGATGGGTATAGGGCTTGATAAAAGGATAGGTTTTGAATACTTGTACCCTGGATTGGGATTTGGCGGATCGTGTTTTCCCAAAGACATTAGAGCGTTGATTGATAATGCAAATGATGCAAATCTGGATTTAAAACTTTTAAACTCTGTAATTGCAATTAACGATAATCAGGTAGATATTTTTACAAAAAAAATTACAGGATATTTCGAATCTGATGATCTATCTGGCCTAACAATTGCCATTTGGGGTGTTTCGTTCAAACCTAACACAGATGATATTCGTTTTGCTCCTTCGATTAAATTGATTAAAAATCTTCTAAGTAAAGGAGCGGTAGTTAAAGCTTATGACCCTAAGGCTTTGAATAATTTAAGAGAAACAATTCAGCATAAAAATTTATCTTTTTGTCAGAATGCTTTCGATGCAGCTAAGGATTCAAACTCTTTAATTATTGCTACAGAATGGAAAGAATTTTTTAATATAGATTTTGAAGAGTTAAAAACTATTTTAAAAAATGCAGTTATTTTTGATGGAAGAAATATCTATGACCCTGATCTTTTAGCTCGGAAAGGATTTGATTACATTTGCATTGGCAGACCCAATAGAAAAAACATTATATCTGAGTACTCCAAGTCGTTGAATGTAGTAAAATAATCTCATAATGAAGAAAATTCTTGTTATTGAAGATGAAGAAGACTTAAATCAAACGTTAAGTTTTAATCTTGAAAACGAAGGTTATAAAGTTACATCTGCTTTTAAAGGGGCAGAGGCCTTAAAAATTTTAAAAGATTCCGATACCCCTGATTTGGTCATTCTTGACTTAATGTTACCTGATATTTCCGGCCTTGATATTTGTCGTCACATTCGTTCTCAAGAAGATCTAAAAAATATAAGTGTAATTATGGTGACTGCTAAAGGAGAAGAAGTAGACAGGGTAGTTGGATTTGAGTTGGGCGCAGATGATTACATAGTTAAGCCTTATAGCATTAGAGAACTCATGTTGAGAGTTCAGGCTCAGTTAAGAAGAAATAGTAACGATTCAGATAAAAATAAAGCTGCTGATGATGATAATGACAACATTACTTTTAAAGAGCTATTGATTGATACCAGCAAACACAAAGTATTCCTTGGAGATGAAAAAATTTCTCTTACCGCAAAAGAATTTACTCTTTTGAAACATCTATTAACAAAGATAGATAAGGTTCAAACCAGAGATAATTTACTCGATAAAGTATGGGGATACGACAGTTCAGTTACCACAAGAACTGTTGATACTCATGTAAAAAGATTGAGGTCTAAATTAGGAAAATACGGAGCCAACATAGAAACCATCAGAGGTGTTGGATATATTTTCAACAAAGCTTAATATAGCTTAGTGAAACTTTCTTTAAAAATTAGAATTTTTCTTTTGACCGTCTTTACGGTCGTAGCCTCTTTTTTGATCAGCGCGGTTATTCTAAAAGGGAATGTACTCTTCAACGAGAATATTGTTGCGGGAATCATTTTGTTTGTGGTTCTTATTTTCGCTTCAGGAACAACTCTCTATAGGTTTTTACGAGACGTGGTCATGCAAGCTGCAAGAATAATTTCAGGACCCAATAATACCGAGGAAATAGATTCTGAATCGGCCTTTGATTCGTTGAGAACTTCTACAGCTGAGGTCCAAAGTGAATTACTAAATTATTCAAAACAATTATCTTTAGTCAGTAACTTGCTTTCTAGAATGGGACAAGGCGTTATTTTGGTAAATAAAAATTTAAATGTTATTTATTTTAACCAAACCATCGCAAAGGATTTTTTCCCTGAATTAAATATTGGCGATGATTTATTCAAAAATATTTCTTATCCTGCTTTTAAAAAGTTTATAAAAAAAGCTTGGGAAAAAGATGAATATACAAAAGAAATCTCAGGCCCTAGAACAATTAAAACTGTATATTTAGTTAGTTCACAAAAATTTTCTTCCGATGACCAGCTTCTGATTGTTTTCAGTGATATTTCTAAGTTAAAAAATCTAGAAAAGATGCGCGGAGACTTTATTGGCAACGTTTCACATGAACTAAGGACACCAATTAGTGTTATAAAGGCCAATTCAGAAACTTTACTTGCAAGCAAGTTGATACAAGACAAAAACGCTATTGAGTTTACCAAGGCAATTCAATCTCAAAGTGAAAGAATGGCAACTATAGTTAACGAATTGCTCTCTATTTCCAGCATGGAATCTGGCGATTATCCTATCTCTTTAGATAAATTAAACATAAAAAATATTGTGGATTCTGCTCTAGAAGAATTACAGCCAATGACTGAAAAAGGCAACATCACTTTGGTGAACAATCTTAATCAGTGCACAAACATCATTGGCGATGAATCTGCTATGAAAATAATCATTTCTAATTATGTTAATAACGCAATAAAACATAGCCCTAAGAAATCTTCAATAGTCATTGATTGTGAAAAAGTAGACAAAGACTTTTGTAGAATAATGGTTAAAGATACTGGCTCAGGGATTGCTAAAAAATATAGAGAAAGAGTTTTTGAAAGATTCTTTAGAGTAGACAAGGGTAGGTCAAAAAAAATTGGCGGCACTGGACTAGGATTATCCATATCAAAAAACCTTGCATTAATGATGGGTTATTCGGTTGGGGTAGATTCAAACGAACCCAAGGGCTCAATATTTTATATAGATGTCAAAACAGATCACGAAGCTTCCAAAGAAGTTGCTTGATTATCCAAAATTTTTTTTCGTACAAAACCATCACTGATGTTCCAGCTTGATCCATAAAACTTAGCCGTTTTAAATTTATTTTGAATAAATTCAAAGATAGAAGCAGCATGCTCAATGATATCCGCTCGATCAATAGGAAAATCGTATTCTTTAATTTTTTTTTCTATTGACGATTTTTTTAGAGTTTCTTTTATTTCTTTTATTTCTTCATAAGTCAAAAAGTCAGTTTCTTTTTTTGAAGCTTGAATAATTAACTTCGCATTACTTCCAACTCCAATAATGTTTTTAATTTGGCTTGTGCAAATATCTTTTAAAAACTTTTCAAGCTCTATCCAATTTTTTTTCTTATCTGTCTTTTTTAATATTCTTACTCCTCCAAGTTGAAATGATTTTATTTTTTCTAGTTTACTATCGGCTATATATATTTCAGTACTGCCCCCACCAACATCAACAATCATGCTCTGATGTTTTTTATGAGTTCTGTAATCAAAGTATTTAAGTAATGCAGCTTCTTCCTTGCCACTTAATATCTCTATTTCTAATCCTAAATCTTTCTTTATTTTTTTTATAATTTGAGCTTTGTTGGAAAACGTTCTCATTGCTGATGTAGCAAACAAGCCAATTAATTTTGCTTCCTTTTTTTTTGCATGCTTTTTAAGTTTTTTTAAAACTGAGAAAAATTCTTCATAGGTTTTTTCAAGCATTTTGCCTTCGTTAAAAGCATCTGTACCCAGCCTCAGGGAGACTCTCTTAAAAGTATCTAACTCAAGGTGTTCTTTATTGATAAGACGATATTGACGATACTTAATAGCATTGGAACCAATGTCAATGCAGGATATTTTTTCAGAAGTTTTAGTCATCAGCAAAAACTCTTAAAGTTTTATATTGCTGATAGGATAAATTCTCAAATGAAACTTTATTGATTTTGACTTTGTAGTTATTCAAACCTTCAGACCATTTCTTAGGTTTTGGTAAATCTTTGTCTGGATAATCGTATGCATTAAGAATAAATCGTAAAGCACTTAAGATCGCAACTTTTTTATTATTAGCATTCAGTACTACCCAAGGCGCTTCTCGATACGATGTTCTTTTAAACATTTGTTCTTTATAAAGAGTGAAGGCATCCCATTTATCAAGCATCTTGAAATCATTTTCACTAATTTTCCAGTAAACCAACGGACTAGTCGCTCTTTTATCTATTCTTCTTTGTTGGGTATTTTTTTCAATGGACAAATAAAATTTAAAAAACTCAACTCCGTCTTCAATCTGCTTTTGTTCCCAAGGAACAACATTCTTCATGAAATAGGTGTATTGACGTTTGGTGCAATATCCCATAGTTGCCTCAACCAATGCTCTGGTGTACCAGGATCTATCAAAAAAAACGAGTTCCCCAGTTTTTGGTAAATGTTTTTCATACCTTTTAAACCATTTCTTGGATTCTTTTTCAGATGGCTTGCCTAAAGCTACGAGTTTGCAATGATCTGGGATTAGGTATTTAGAAAGCACAGAAATGCTGCCTGTTTTTCCAGCCGTATCTCTGCCTTCAAAAACTATGGCAACTTTCCTTTTTGACTTGATAATCCAATTTTGCAGTTTTAGCAATTCAATTAAGAGTTTTCTTTTTTCTTTCTCGTACAGCTCTTCGTTGATTCTTTTGTAATCAGGAATATCAAACTCAATCATAAAATGATTGTATTTAACTGAATATAAATAATCAAATTGTCACAAAGAAGTCACAAAAATATCAAAGAAATTACTTGATCTGTATCAAATTTGTAATTTTCTTAGTCTACCATTCTTCGAATTATTAATTCATAAGGAGAACATTACATGAATAAATTTAAAGCAATATTTGTATCAGCCTTAGTTCTGATATCAATGAGTGCAATATCAGCTCCAAAAGTTTACGGTAAATTAAATATTGCTGTTAACAACGACGGATCTGACGGTGTTAATGAGAAAGAGATAGATCTTGTGAGCAATGCTTCAAGAATTGGTTTTAAAGGTAAGGTCGACATGAAAAATGGTTTGACTGGAATCTATAAAATTGAATATGAAGTAGACATTACTAACGACAATACTAAAAGTAAGGCTTTCAACCAAAGAAATTCTTTTGTTGGTTTGAAAGGCGGCTTCGGTACTATAAAGTTAGGTACTCACGATACGCCTTTAAAATTAGCTCAATTGAAAGCTGATCTATTTAATGACCTAAAAGGTGATATCAAAAACATGACCGATGGAGAAAACCGAATTGGCTCATTCGTCGGATATGATTCTCCTGTATTCGGTGGCGGAGTAAGTATTTCAGTAGGTGTTGGTAAAGGTAAAGATGATGAAGTAGCTAACACTGATTTAGATGGTGAATTCGGAACAAACCTGTCAGCATCACTAAAATACGATATTGATGTCATTCAATTTGTACTGGCTACCGAAAAAGCATCCATCAAAGGTTATGACCATAACAGATTAGGTATGATGATACCTGCCGGTCCAGTAACTATTGGTCTAATTCATACTACTACCGAATCTACCGTTGGTAATTCCAAAGATTACGATGCAACTACTATCAGTATCGCTGGAAAAGTAGCAGACGGAAAAGGTAAGGTAAAATTTCAGTATGGTACTTCCGACAAATCTGACGGTCTAACTCAAACTCAGCTTGGATATGATCACAAACTCTTTAAGAAGTTTAAGATCTTTGCATATCACACAATTCGCTCAGTGGACGCTGCGAATAGTGACAAAGCATACACAGGTGTTGGAGTAGAGTATAAATTTTAATCATCTCTCTTTATAAGGTTAAAATTAAAGAGTAGGGCCTAATCAGAAATGGTTGGGCCCTTTTCTTTTATATGAAAAGGCTATAAGTGGCTAATAGAATTAGAAGATTACTCCAGGCTAAGAATGACCCAAAGAATAAGGTTGAAAATAATTTTTTTACTCTTAATTCCATGTGTCAATTATGTGACATAAATGTGTCTTTTACAAGTCTTAATTGCGAAATACTATACTAATTTAAAAATAAAGAAAAATTTTATAAGAATTAATGGCTATAAAAAAATACACTGCAGAATTTCTCGGAACCTTTTTTTTAGTTGCCACAGTTGTTGGCTCNGGAATTATGGGCGAAAATTTATCACCTGGTAATACTGCAATTGCATTATTAGGAAATACTATTGCTACAGGGGCAATTTTGTATGTAATTATCAAATCTTTTGAGAGTTTATCTGGAGCTCACTTCAACCCCATAGTTTCAATCGTTTTTTATTTTTTAAATGAGATCAGTTTAAGAGATTTAATTTCATATTTAATTATTCAGTTCATTGCCGGGATATTGGCAGTTTTTTTTATACATTTTATATTTGAACTAAATCTGNTTCAGGTTGCATCAAATTCCAGGGTAGGTATTGCCAAACTTGTTAGTGAGATAATAGCCTCTTTTGGATTAATTCTAACTATTTTGATGGTTAGAGAAAGTAATAAGTCGAATGTTGCCATTGCCGTTGCTTTATTCATTACAGCTGGATATTGGTTTACTTCTTCTACATCATTTGCAAATCCAGCAGTAACCTTGGCAAGAACATTTACCGATACCTTTACTGGAATTTCTCCAGATTCGATAGTTTATTTTTTTTCAGGTCAATTAATTGGTCTNTTTTTAGCCCTATATACATTTAAATTTCTAAAGTGAACGATTCAGATAAAATATTATTTTTGTGCACTGGTAATTCATGTCGATCTCAAATGGCAGAAGGTATTGCTAATAAATTTACTTGTTTTAAAGCNTTTTCAGCAGGGACTAGAAAATCCAGCCTCAATCCATATGCTGTAAAAGTTATGTCTGAAATAAAAATTGATATCTCAAATCAATTTTCTAAAACAATCGATGAATTAGAAGAACAAGATTTTAAATATGTGTTTACTTTATGTTCAGATGCAGAAGAGAATTGTCCGGTTTTTTTACAGGGAAAGACTATTCACATTGCTTTTGAGGATCCTCCTAAACTTGCAGAAAACATTGAGGATGAAATACAAATTTTAAATATNTACAGAAAGGTTCGAGATGAAATTCTCGACTGCATCCTNAATATCAGCAATTACATCTGATTTTTTTCTAGAAGTTGCTAATGATTTTTCAGCAACGTAACAGATATGCCACAAATAAACTTTACTATTATTCAGTATTTTTTTTGGAGTAAACATAATGAAAAAATCTATATCAATAATTGCAGCTTTAATTGTGATGGCAACAATGTCTTTCACTGCCAGTGCTGCAAGAGATACTATTAAAATTGTTGGGTCTTCAACAGTTTATCCTTTCGCTACTGTGGTAGCTGAAAGATTCGGTAAATCCACTAAATTCAATACCCCTGTTATTGAATCAACTGGTTCAGGTGGTGGTTTGAAACTATTTTGTAAAGGTATTGGGGTAGAACACCCAGATATTACNAATGCATCTAGAAGAATCAAACAAAAAGAAATTGATCTTTGTGCAAAAGCAGGAATCAAGGACATTATTGAAATCAAAATTGGTTATGACGGAATTGTTGTTGCTAACTCAAAACGAGCTGACACTTTAAGCTTAACTAAGAGACAAATTTTCTTAGCACTAGCGCCTGAGATTCCTCACCCTAATGGTGCCAAACAACTGATTAAAAACCCTCACAAAACTTGGAGAGACGTAGATAGTTCTTTACCAAATGTTGCTATTGAGGTGTTAGGCCCACCACCAACTTCTGGTACAAGGGATGCTTTTGGAGAACTTGCAATGGAAGGTGGATGCAAGACTTTCAAATGGCTTAAAGACATCAAAAAAGAAAACAAAAAGCGTTATAAAGCAATTTGTCGTTCTGTTAGAGAAGATGGTCCTTATATTGAAGCTGGTGAAAACGATAACTTGATTGTGCAAAAATTAAATGCCAATCCAAAAGCAGTAGGAGTATTCGGTTACAGTTTCTTGGTAGAGAATTCAGATTCGATTCAAGGTTCTTTTGTTGATGGCGTATTGCCAACTTTTCAAAATATNGCTAACGGTGATTATGGAGTTTCCAGATCTTTATACTTTTATGTAAAAAAAGATCACATTGGAACAATTCCGGGAATGAAAGAATATCTTAGAGAATTTACTGCTGATAAAACTATTGGTCAAGATGGATATTTAACTGAAAAGGGACTTATTCCAATGCCTAGTAGCGAATACAAACAATTCAGATCAGCGGCTAGAAAACTCACTAGTTTTAAAGGACTTAATTAAGCTGCAAGTTTATCCCCCCCCTGGATGACAGTAGTTTAAAATGAGCGAGGGTAATTTGAAAAAGTTATCCTCGTTTTCTTTTTAAATAATATGTCATTTTCTCTTTTTCTTTTTGTATTAATTATTCTTGGCTTAGGCTCTTATTATTTTGGAAGATCTAAAGCGATAGCATTAAAACAAAATGATATCTTACATTCTTTACCAAAATATTATGGTTACTATGCATTAGTGTGGTTTGCGACTCCCGCCTTAATTATAATTTCATTATGGCTAATATTTTCTGAAGGAATTGTAACCAATCAAGTTATCAACTCTTTGCCAGATAAAATTAAAAGCCTACCTGCCAATGAACTTACACTAATACTAAACGATATAAAAAACCAAGCCGCTGGAAATCTGGTAGCTGGAGAATCTTTTGTAGGTTTTGAATTAGTTGCAGAAAGATATAATTCTTACTCAAAAATATCTGAGAATATAATAATTTATTCAAGTATTGTGCTTGGTCTTATTGCATTTGTTTTTGCTTATATGTCTATTTCTGCAAATTTTCGTGCTAGAAATAGAATTGAAAGTTTAGTAAACATGATTCTGTTAGCTTCCGCCTCAATTGCAATATTTGCTACTGCTGGAATATTGTTATCCGTTCTATTTGAGGCAATTAGATTTTTTCAAATTATTAGTTTTGACGACTTTTTATTTGGACTCACTTGGAGTCCCCAAATGGCCATTAGAGATGATCAAGTTGGATCCTCTGGCCTCTTTGGAGCAATACCANTATTCTTAGGAACTGGCTTAATTTCGCTTATCTCGCTTACAGTTGCTGTACCTGTTGGATTAATGACGGCCATATATTTATCTGAGTACGCCCCATCAAGAGTGCGTGCAATCACCAAGCCCATGCTAGAAGTATTATCTGGAATACCCACTGTGGTTTATGGTTTTTTTGCTGCAATTACCCTCGCTCCTTTCATTAGAGATTTTGGAGAAACGTTAGGGCTGAATATTGCCTCAGAAAGTGCACTCGGCGTAGGGCTGGTGATGGGTATTATGATCATACCGCTTGTTTCTTCCTTNTCAGATGATGTAATTTCGGCTGTACCTCAAGCAATGCGAGAAGGCTCCTATGGTTTAGGCGCAACAAAATCAGAGACTATTAAAAGAGTTATTATTCCTGCAGCTTTACCTGGGATTGTTGGTGGAATTCTACTTGCTGCATCAAGGGCAATAGGAGAAACCATGATTGTAGTTATGGCAGCTGGTCTTTCAGCAAGGCTATCAATAAACCCATTAGATGCAGTTACTACTGTAACAGTTCAAATTGTTACACTCTTAGTTGGCGATCAAGAATTTGATAGTCCGAAAACTCTCGCAGCCTTTGCATTGGGATTAACTCTTTTTGTTGTTACGCTAATACTTAATTTTTATGCTTTAAGAATAGTTAGAAAATATAGGGAACAATATGAATAATTCACTTTCTAACTCGAGTAGTATTACTGAGATAGTNAATAAAGGACTAAAAAAACGTTACAGATCCGAATTTTTCTTCAGGCTTTATGGGATCACTTCAATTCTTTTTGCTGCTGTTTTTTTAATTGTTTTTTTTAGCAGTATTNTTGACAAAGGATACAGTGCGTTTACTCAAGGTGAATTAAATATTTCAATTTATCTAGATCCAGAAATAATTGATCCCGACAATACTCTTGATGAAGAAGAAATTAGGTACGCAAATTACGATAAATTAGTCTTTGATTCACTNAAAAATTTCTTTCCTAGTGTCTCCTCAAGAAAGGAAAGAAAAGAGCTAAAAGCTTTGGTAAGCAATGGAACCTCATTAAGAATTCAATCTCTGGTATTGGANGATATGAGTTTAATTGGTAAGACCTTAGATCTTTCAGTNAAGCTGGATAGCGATATAGATATGTTTTTAAAAGGAAACGTTGATATTTCCTTAGATGAAGCTCAAAGGAGGATTTCAGACAATCAAGTTAAATGGACAAATGAACTAAAAACAAAAGGTTTGATTAGTCAAAAATTTAATTCCACCTTATTTTCAGCTGGTGATTCAAGAGAGCCGGAACAAGCTGGAGTCTTGGGTGCTTTGATTGGTTCTTTCTTTATGCTTNTAATTACNTTTATTGTTGCTTTNCCTTTAGGAGTTGCTGCAGCNATCTATCTAGAAGAGTTTGCTCCAAAAAATAGGTTTACAGATTTTGTTGAGGTGAATATTAATAATTTAGCAGCGGTTCCATCAATTATTTATGGTCTCTTAGGCTTAGCAGTATTTATTAATTTTTTTGGCATGCCAAGATCAGCTCCATTAGTAGGAGGATTGGTTTTAGCTTTAATGACTTTTCCTGTGATCATTATAGCTTCTAGAGCAGCATTACAATCTGTTCCACCAAGTATTACCGATGCGGCACTTGGTGTTGGGGCGTCAAAGATTCAAACTGTATTTGATCATGTCTTTCCTTTAGCTTTACCAGGCATGCTCACTGGGTCCATTATTGGCATGGCAAGGGCTTTAGGTGAATCTGCACCATTATTGATGATTGGCATGGTAGCTTTTGTGGTGGATATTCCAAGCACACCCTTGGATGCATCTGCTGCCTTACCCGTTCAAGTTTATCTTTGGGCTGATGCTCCTGAAAGAGGTTTTGTAGAAAGAACTTCAGCGGCAATTTTAGTTTTGCTTTTCTTTTTGTTAGTAATGAATTCAACCGCGATATGGTTAAGAAATAAATTTGAAATAAAATGGTAGGTTATTATGAAAAATAATGAGTTGGTTACTCTTCCGGATGATTTTTTAACTGTCGGAGACACTACAACCCCTAATGAAAAAATAATGGAGTCTCAAGACTGTTGTGTTTTTTACGATGAAGCACAAGCATTGAGAAACATAAATCTTGAAGTCGGTAAGAAAGAAGTTCTATCGTTAATAGGTCCTTCAGGTTGTGGAAAATCAACTTTCATTAGATGTCTCAATAGATTGAATGACACAATCGATTCAGCAAAAGTAACCGGAAAGATTACTCTTGAAGGTCAAGACATTTATAACAGCGATATGGATGTTGTTTTATTAAGAGCAAGAGTAGGGATGGTTTTCCAAAAACCTAATCCTTTTCCTAAATCCGTTTATGAAAATGTAGCTTATGGACCAAGAATTCATGGTATGAACGAATCAAAAGCAGACATGGACGAGATAGTTGAAACTTCTTTATCAAGAGCAGGTTTGTGGGATGAGGTTAAGGATAGATTAAATACTTCAGGAACAGCTTTATCCGGAGGACAACAACAAAGACTCTGTATTGCAAGAGCAATAGCAGTTCGACCTGATGTTATTTTAATGGACGAGCCATGTTCAGCTTTAGATCCAATCGCTACAGATAAAATTGAAGATTTAATAAGCGAATTAAAAGAAAACTATGCAATCGTAATTGTTACTCATTCTATGAGCCAAGCTTCAAGAGTTTCACAAAGAGCAGCTTATTTTCATTTAGGTCACTTGGTTGAGACTGATACAACTGAAAAAATATTTAGCGATCCCGATCATGAACTCACTCAAAACTATATCAAAGGCAGGATAGGATAAAAATTTATCAATCCTAGGAAACTTGCAATTGATAAGTAAAAGCCAAAAGCAATCTCAGAATCTTTATTTAGTTTGGAGCTAGCATAAAACTCCACTATTCCAAGAAGCGATGCTGTAAGCAATAGAAAAGGGACTAAAGTCATTGGGATCATTAAAGTTAATATCGGAAAAAGAATTACATCTCCTAAACCCAAAGCCTCTTTCCCNTTNAGTTTNAAAAATAACCACCTCGTTCCTAAAAGAAGAAAGCCTGAAATGATTGCCACAAATATTTCAGATAGAATCAAAAGACCATCCATCGCTGAAAGCATCAAAGCCAAAGTAAATAATATAAAAAGCGAGCTTAAAGGAATGAGCTTGTATTGACGATCTATTAAAGCAATGAATATCAAAGATAGAGAAATAAGGCTTTTTAAAAGTATCAAAGCCCATGTTGAATTTGTAATGAAAATCAATAAAAACATAGCAATGACCAATATTTCTATCAAGAAGTATCTTGGTGAGATTGTCGAACCACAGCATTTAGCTTTTCCTCTTAAGAACAAATAACTCAATACTGGTATTAGATGATACCAGTCTATTTTAGTTTTACAGGTAGGACAAAAAGAGGGTTCTGTATAAATATTTATGCTTTGCACATAAATATCTTCTTCAATGTTTTTATTAACATATCGATAGATAAAGCTCGCTATAAAGCTACCCAAAAGGGCAGAAAAAATAATATACATAGAGATAATCATTGGCATAAATCTTTGTCAATTCAGCTAAATATGACATAAAATCATTACTTATATGGTATTTGACTACTTAAAAGGTATCAATTTAGAAAGATACAAAAGTTATTTGAATGAGAAAAATCTCAAATTTTCTATTTCCGGTGCGCTTCTATTGGTATTTTCTTTAGAGTTTTCTTCAATATTACTTGGATTGATTTTTAATAACCAATTAAGCTCAAATAATTTTAACAACTCTTTTGCATCTAGTGATGCTCCTAGAATCATAGACAATCCGTTTTCATCTGATGTTGAGATTGACGGCCTATCTATTTATGAAAGTCTTGTTAAAGCCCCTGAAACATCTTTGTCGCTGAAGCTTTATGGTGTTACTTCCTCTGATGAAGTTAAGTCAGCAATAATTGGCTTCAATCAAAACGATCAAAAGACTTATCTCGTAGGAGATATGATTTCTGATAATGTTTACTTGGATTCAATCAACAAAGACTTTGTTACCATCAAGCGTTCTGGTATAACCGAAAGCTTGTCTTTTTTTAAGGGCTCGGTAATAAAGGGTATGGAAAGAGTTGTTCAGGGCAATACCTCTATAAAAATTGCATCGCAGCAAAAACCCACCATCAGCAAAGAGTGGATTGAAAATCAGGAAATTGCGAAATTAATAACTTTTGCTCCAGTTTTTGATGATGGAACTTTTTCCGGTCTTGAAATAAGCCCAGGGGAGAGTACTGCGCTTTTCGATTCATCGGAATTGAGGCCTGGTGACATTGTGAAGTCCATCAATGGACTTTCTGTTGCGGAAATTGACCTCTCTGATCAAGATTCAATTAATTCTTTTTTCTCTGACTTAGCATCGCTTAATCTCGATTTAGTTAGAGACGATCAAGTTGTATCTGTCGATATAAACATTAACTAAACTAAAAAAATTATGATTTATTCAATTTATAAGAATTGTTGCGCCTATGTGCTTATTTTAGGACTCTCATCTAGCTTGTGGTCGGTGACGATCAATATGCGAGATGCAGACATTAAATCTTTTGTCTCAGATATTTCATCTTTGACGGGTAAGACTTTTGTTGTTGATCCAAGAGTAAAAGCAAACGTTACGGTTATTTCAAGAGACGATTTATCCATTGAAGAAGCTTATGAAGTTTTTCTTTCTGTATTAAGCGTACATGGCTTCACAGCAGTGGAGCAAGATAATGCAGTAAAAATTGTTCCAGCCTCAATGGGAAGACAAAGTTTCACAGAAGTTTCAAAGGTTACATCTCCTGAAGATTCTCTAGTTTCGACAATCATCAGACCCAGTCAAACATCAGCAAATGCTTTAATTCCTTTGATTAGACCACTCATAAATTCTCAAGGACACATAGCAGTTTACTCTCCAAGTAATAGTTTGATTCTTACGGATCGAAATGCAAACATTAAAAGAATAAGACAGTTAGTCGAAGAATTAGATAAAAATCCAGCTGATGTTTACGAAATCGTTAAGCTTAAAAATTCTTCATCTACCCAAATATCTAAATTAGTAGATAAAGTTTTTTCCGAGAATTCCGGCGGTATGGCGCCAAATGATTTCAATGCTTATGCTATTGAGAGGAGCAATAGCGTTTTGCTTTTTGGCGATCAAGAAATCGTTAAACGTATGAAAGCTGTTGTTATGAAATTGGACATAAAGGATCAAGGTTCAAGTTCTCTAAAAGTTGTTTACTTAAAGTATGCTGATGCAACTGCTTTGGTTGAATTACTCAACAAAATGACACCTAATATTGATGAAAAAAGCTCCAATAAAAGCAAGACTTCAATCACTGCTCATGAAGAGACGAACTCTTTGATCATTTCAGCTGAGCCTGATGTGATGACTTCTTTGACTGGTATCATTTCGCAACTTGATATCAGAAGAGCGCAGGTTCTTGTAGAAGCAATTATTGTAGAGATCTCGGATCAACTTTCAAAAGATTTAGGTTTTCAGTTTTTATTTAGCGGAGAGGGATCCAATTCTCCAATTGCATCTCAAAGATTTGGAAATCCTACTCCAGATCTTTCAGCGATTATTGGTGGCCTTACTCCCGGTGGTAGTACTGCCGCAGTTCTTTCTTCTTTATTGAGCTTAGACGGCTTTGCAACAGGAGTAGGTAAGTACAAAAAAGGTGGTGACAGTTTCGCCGCTATTTTGAATGTACTTGCTAAAAATAGTGATTCCAATGTTCTTTCGACTCCATCAATTCTTACCATGGATAATGAAGAATCTTCAATCATTGTTGGTCAAGAAATCCCAATTACCACCGGAGAGTCTTTAGGTACAAATAACTCTAATCCTTTTAGAACCATTAATCGTCAAGAAATTGGTATTAAGTTAGTCGTTAAACCTCAAATTAATGAGGGTAACTCAATCAAATTAGATATTGAACAGGAAGTTTCCTCTTTGTCTGGACCAATTACTGCTGGGTCTGCAGAAATCGTGACTAACAAAAGAGCTATTGAGACAGTTGTCATGGTTGAGGATAATCAAACCATTGTCTTGGGTGGATTAATCGATGATGACATTCAAGAGTCCGTTAGAAAGATTCCGCTATTAGGTGATATTCCGGTTATAGGAAAAGCTTTTCGTCAGGAACAAACCACCATTAATAAAAAAAACTTAGTAGTATTTTTAAAACCTACAATTATTAGAAATTCACAAGACATGCAAGCTTTAACCAATACTAAGTATGAATATTTAAGAGCTCAAGAAATGCTCAGAAATAAAAAAGGAAAAACTTCACCTGATTTGGATTTATTGGAAAAATTAATTTTTGATGCTGAGGAAGAAAATAAACCAAAAAATGAAGAGGAAGAAGTTTAAATAATGGTTGATAAAGAGTTTACTTATAAATTCTGTAAGGACAACCAACTTCTTCCGGAAGTGAGTAGCGACTCGATACTAATTTTTCATACCAATGATTGCGATATCAATGCAATCGCTCATATTCAGTCAAAATACAAATTACCCATAGAAACCAAACAAATAAATTTTTCTGAGTTCAATAAAAAACTTTCTGAATCTTATTCCGATAAAACCCAATCTTCTGAATCTTTGGCAGAGAATATTCATGAAGATGTTGATTTGGATTCTTTAGTGCTTGATTTACCAAAAACTGAAGATTTGTTGGATGACAGTACAGATTCTCCAGTAATAAGACTTATTAATGCAATTCTCTCTGAAGCTATCAAGGATGGAGCTTCCGATATCCATATAGAGCCTTATGAAGAAAACCTGATCATCAGATTTAGAACAGATGGAATTTTAAAAGAAAAAATAAGGCCAAGTTCAAGAATTGCACCATTGTTGAATGCACGAATAAAAATCATGTCTAATTTGGATATAGCTGAAAGAAGAATTCCTCAAGATGGAAGAATGTCTCTGAAACTAGGTGAAAGATGGGTGGACATAAGAGTCTCAATATTGCCTTCAAGCTATGGGGAAAGAATAGTTTTGAGATTACTTGATAAAGCAGATTCAAGCCTAGATCTTAAGGAACTCGGCATGACAGAGAGTCTTTTAAAAAATTACAAAAATGAATTGAAAAATAATAGCGGTATTATTTTAGTAACCGGTCCTACCGGCTCGGGCAAAACTACAACTTTGTATTCAGGGTTGAATTTTTTAAATGATCAAACTAGAAATATCTTAACTGTCGAGGATCCTATTGAGTATGCGATTGAAGGAGTTGGGCAAACTCAAGTAAATAACCGAGTTGGTTTAACTTTTGAAAAAGGATTAAGAGCAATTTTAAGACAAGATCCAGATATTGTTATGGTTGGAGAGATCAGAGATAAAGAAACAGCTGATATCGCAATTCAAGCAAGTTTAACCGGACACTTGGTTTTATCTACCATACACACCAACGATTCGGTTGGTGCAATTACTAGGTTGATTGATATGGGGGTAGAACCTTATTTAATTGCGAGTTCGCTTCGAATGGTAATCGCTCAAAGACTAGTAAGAAAAATTGATACTGTAAGCCAAGAGCTCTCAGGAAGAATTGGTATTTTTGAGTCCATTCTGATTAATGACGATATCAAAGAGCAAATCCACAATAAGGGTTCAGAAAACGAAATTAAAAATATCGCCTTCAAAAATAACAATACTCTGGAATTGGATGGACAAGAGAAAGTAACTTCAGGACTCACTACAGAAGATGAACTCAGAAGAGTTCTACAAGAAAAAAATTAGAAATGCCTAATTATTCTTACAAAGCTTTAGATTCTGCTGGGATTACAGAAACTGGGATTCTCATTGCTGAAAATTTAAGCGAAGCGCAGGAAGAATTAAAAAACAGAAGACTGATTCCAGTACACTTAAAGGAGTCAAAAAATAGATTCAATGTCTCTTTATTTAGAAGAATATCCTCATCAAAGTTAAGTCTCATTACCCGCCAACTATCAACTTTAATAAGTGGTGGTATCCCAGTAGATCAGGCTCTAGACTCAGTTGCTAAACAAATAGAGTCTCCTCTAATCAAAGGCAAACTTTCAAATATTTCAAGTAAGGTAAAGTCAGGTTTTAAACTATCGGAATCTATTGAAGATCATCCGGAGAGCTTTGATCGTCTTTATTGCTCCCTAGTAAGGGCTGGAGAAACTTCTGGCGACTTAGGCATGGTCCTAGAAAAAACTTCAGATTTCCTAGAGAGAAAATCAAAAATATATCAAGATATCATTGGCGCTTTGGTATACCCGTTTATTCTTTTTTCCATTGCGATTATTGTGATTGTCTTGCTTTTATCTTTTGTTGTTCCAGAGGTTGTAAGTCAATTTTCTTCTTTGAATAGGGATTTACCATTTATTACAAAATCTTTGTTGTTCTTGTCATCTGTATTTACCAGTTATATGTTTTACTCAACTATATTGCTCAGCGGTTTGATTGGCTTTATAACCATAAGATCAATAGGTTATGAGTTATTTAGATCAAAATTAGATAAATTTCTTCTCTCTGTTCCTGTTCTTAAGAACTCCTTAATAGACTCTGATTTGTCCAGATTTACCAATTCTTTAAGTCTTTTAAGATCCAGTAATATTTCTATAATCAACGCGCTTGAAATTTCAGCTGATACAATTTCAAACAGTTACTTACGCCAACAGGTTAAATCATCAGCTAATAAAGTTGCGGAAGGGGAATCTTTGGCTTCTAGTTTGGAAAAAATTCAAGCTATCCCACCTTTGGTGACGCAAATGATCGAAAACGGTGAAAGGTCAGGAAGACTTGAAGAAATGCTTGAGAAAGTATCGGTTTATTTGGAAAATAAATTCCAAAGCTCTACAAAAATTACCATGAATCTACTAGAGCCACTAATTGTAGTATTTCTTGGCATGTTTGTAGCTCTTATCGTCCTTGCTATCCTGTTACCATTGATTCAATTAAACACTTTAACTTTAAATTAATACTATGAAAAAAATCATTTCAAATAAATTATCAGGTTTCAGCTTGATAGAAATTCTTGTGGTGCTGATGATCATTGGCTTATTAACTGCGGTTGTTGCTATTAATGTACTGCCTAGCCAAGATAGAGCAAGAGCAGATAAAGCATTAGCTGACATAAGAATATACGAACAAGCTCTAGAGCTTTATCGATTGGATATGTTTTCTTATCCAACCAGCGATGAAGGCTTACAAGCTCTAATTCAAGCTCCCACAAACCATCGTTTTAAAAATAGATATCGTCAAGGTGGCTACATTAGAAAACTAGAAACGGATCCTTGGGGTAATGAGTATCAATACAAAAGACCTGGAGATAACGGACCGTTTGACTTATTTTCTTATGGCGCCAATGGCCAACAAGGAGGTGAGGGCATGGATCGAGATATTGGCAATTGGGAATAATGAAAGGATTTACTTTAGTTGAGGTTCTTGTTTCGCTTTTTATTCTGTCACTGGTTGCAGTAACAGGAATAACCTCTCTATCGTATAGTACAAAAGCCATCTCCTCATTGAGCGACGATTTTTATCGAGGGACTTTGGCAGAAAACATAATCCTAAGATCTTATTTCGATGAAAACTACCTAACCAACAATTTACTCACCCAAAGAGAAGAATTCATGGGTTATCCCTATATTTGGAATAGAAAGATAACGATTGATCCAAAGCAGAATTCTTTAAATATCGAAGTAGAAGTCATCTCCGAAGAGACCGAAAAATCAACTAAGTTGGAAATATATAAAGCAATCAATGAATAATTTGAAAGGTTACACGCTTGTTGAAGTTTTGATTGTCATGTCATTATTTTCATTGATAAGTCTTTTATCTTTAACCTTTCTTAACATTTCGGTTTCATCTTCAATTGGTATCAGTTCAAAATCTAAACTTCTCAATGAATTAGCTGTTTTCAGCGAGCTACTAGAAGA
>NZFZ01000025.1 GCA_002689405.1 Gammaproteobacteria bacterium
TTTGCTGATTCTTCCATTTCATCAGCCAATGCTGTTAATTCTTTTTGAGCAAAATCTCTTGCTACTTTTTGCAACTCTAATTGTTCTGCAGTTAATTTAAAATCCATAATGAAAGGACAATTATACACATTGAGTTAAAATCATCATCATGACGTCAAAAAAATTTTCTACCCCTAAAGGTTATGAAACTCTTAATCAAACCGAAGATCATATTGCGAATATAGGTCAAGGTTTTTACAAAAGAAATGAAGCAGGAGATTTGATAATGGCTTTTTGGGTTAGACCCGAAAACGGAAATTCTGGTGGAGTTGCTCATGGGGGAATGTTGATGAGTATTGCAGATTACTGTTTGTGCTCTGTTGCGATGGAATCAAAAGAAAATTATGCAGCAACCATAAGTTTTAGATCGGAATTTGTAGCTCCTGCAAAGGTTGGCTCTTTGGTAGAAATATTTACAACGATTACAAAAGAGACAAGAAGTCTTGCTTTTGGACAAGGCCACATCGAATGCGAAGGGGAAATTGTCTTTAGTTTTTCAGGAATAGTAAAAAAGATTAAGAAATAAAGTAATTTAATTTCTTTTTTACTTTTATCTTTTTTAGTTCAGCAACATCAGGAAGGCCATTTACATATTTTGTTGGCGCTTCTCCTTTTATGAGAGGGCTTAGATATGTTTTCCCTGCTTGAGTAATTTCAAAACCATTTTTAGAAATAAATTTTCTAGGCATGGTTTTTTCAATATTAGCCACATTTTTTAAAGGGGCAGTTTCTATTTTCCATTTGTAAGGCGAATGACTGATTCTTTTGATAATTGGCATTACAGCTGTCTTCCCAGCAATAGCAAGTCTTACCGCATGTTCTCCTACAGCATAAGCCTGATCAAGATCGGTTTTTGATGCTATGTGCCTTGCTGAACGCTGTAAATAATCTGCAACTGCCCAATGATTTTTTAATCCAATCTTTGAAATCATGCCAGCTAAAATAGGCGCCACTCCTCCAAGCTGTTTGTGACCAAAAGCGTCCGTTAATCCTGAGTCTGCTAAAAACTTCCCGTTTTTTGTTTGGGTACCTTCTGAAGCGACAATGACACAATAGCCTTTCTCTTTAACGGTTTGTTTGACCTGGGTAATAAATTTAGTCTTATCAAAAGGCACTTCAGGAAGCAAAATAATGTGTGGCGGATCGCCTACTTTAGTTGCAGCTAAACAGGATGCTGCAGCAATCCATCCTGCATGTCTTCCCATGACTTCCAAAATGAAAACTTTCGTTGATGTTTCAGCCATGCTTTTTACATCAAGTCCAGCTTCTAAAGTTGAAGTAGCAATGTATTTTGCAACTGAACCAAAGCCTGGTGAGCAGTCTGTATAAGGTAAATCATTATCAACTGTTTTTGGTATCCCAACACACTTCAATGGAAAATTTAGCTTTTTTGCCATTTCAGATACTTTAAAAGTAGTATCTTGGCTGTCTCCTCCACCGTTATAGAAAAAATATCCAATATCGTGCGCAGCAAAAACTTCAAACAATCTCTCATATTCTTTCTTTTGCTTTATTGGATCCTGTAATTTAAATCTGCAAGAACCAAATGCTCCACCAGGAGTTTGTTTCAGTTTTGCAATATTCGTTTTAGATTCTTTTGAAGTATCTATAAGTTCTTCATTTAAAGCACCAAGGATGCCATTCTCCCCAGCAAGTACCTTGTGAATTTTTTTGGATTTATTTACGGTCTCAATGACACCACATGCAGATGCATTTATTACAGCTGTTACTCCGCCTGATTGAGCATAAAAGGCGTTTTTAACTTTTTTCATTGAGGCAATATAACTGAAAAAAGGTTTTGTGGGAAAAGGATATAATCATCAGATGAAAATATATGTCTTAGGTATTTGTGGAACTTTTATGGGCGGACTTGCACAGTTGGCAGCAGAAAAAGGCATTAAAGTTTCTGGCTGTGATGAGAATGTATATCCTCCTATGGATCAAGTCTTGCTCTCCAATGGTATATCGATTGACGAAGGATTTAACCCAAAAAATTTACCCAAAGACGTTGATTTGGTTGTTGTAGGTAATGTCATAGCGCGTGGTAATCCCATGATCGAAGAAATACTCAATAAAGGTATAGACTTCATTTCGGGTCCAGAGTTTTTATCAAAGTACCTATTAGCAAAAAGACACGTTGTAGCTATAAGCGGAACTCATGGGAAAACTTCAGTCTCTGCAATGGTGACAAAGGTACTTTTAGATAATGGAATAGATTGCGGTTACTTAATTGCAGGACAAGCAAAAGATTTAGATGCAACTGCGTCATTAGGAACTCATGAATTTTTCATCATAGAGGCCGATGAGTATGACACTGCTTTTTTTGATAAAAGATCAAAATTTATTCACTATCATCCTAAAACTCTTCTAATCAACAATCTTGAATTTGATCATGCTGATATATTTGACAGCCTAAGCGATATTAAAAAGCAATTTCATCATTTATTGAGATTGATGTCCTCTAAATCAACATTAATTTTTCCAGAACATAACATCAATATTAAAAATGTCATGAAAATGGGTTTTTACAGTCAAAGCCTTCCTTTCAATACTAAATTTTCCAGAGGCTGGCATGCTAAGAAAGTAACAGAAGATTCTTCTAAATTTAATATTTATAAAGACAAAAAGAAAAAAGCGTCAATAAGTTGGTCGTCTATTGGTGAGCATAGTCTGCAAAATGGATTAGCCAGTTATCTAGTCTGTAAATCCTTAGGCTTGAAATCAAAAGATATTGCAGAGTCACTTTCTAAGTTTAAAGGAGTAACGAGAAGAATGGATTTGGTTGGGGACAAAAGCAGTGTGAAAGTTTATGACGATTTCGCACACCATCCGACTGCTATTAAATATACCTTGGAGGGTTTGCGAAAAAAAGTTGGAAGTGAGAAGATAGTTTGCCTTTTGGAAATGCGGTCCAATACGATGCTTTCAGGATATCACGACAAAAAAATTCCAAAGGCCGTTGCTTCGGCCGATCAAGTCTTTATTTTTTCAAAAGACAAGAAACAAATTTCTGCACTGGAAAGTGAAAGTAAAAACATTGAAGCATGTTCGACTACGCAAGAATTTTTGAGAAAACTTTCTAGCTTAGACTTAGACAATACCCACTTGATTTGTCTGTCTAACGGCTCTTTCGATGCTATCCATCAAGCCATTTTAGAAAGAATTTAGTCTAAATTAATCCAACTACCATGAAATCCAAAAGGCACTCTTTGAGGCAAGGTAACTCTGGCAAGGGGTATGTCTGAAAAATTCTGAGCATCCAAAACAACAAAATCACTTAAATCGGTTGTTTTGTCGTAAACAAAACCAACTACAAAACCATCATCTTCTGATTTAGCATCTTTCTTAGGGATAAAAACCGGCTCAGCTGCTTGGCAACTTTCACCAAAATCATGAGCGATGGTTTCACTTTTTTCAAAATCATGTTTGAAATAGTTGTTGAGTCTTCCATCGTTAAGCAAGTAGCCAAAACGATGTTGTTTGCCATCGTAATCAGGATGGACCCTGGAAAATTCCATAGGTCTATCATCCAACATTTCTTCCGAACATGTTTTAGCTTTTGGATCTAAAATCCACCTTGTAAGAAAAGGTTTTTGCCCCATGGGAAGAGGATTATCAAAATCAAACAGTCTTTCGTATCGACAAAAGTCTAGGACAACTTGACCATTTTCATTTTCATACGAATTAACTATGTGAAATAAAAAGCCCGGATTTACCTCTATCCAGATAATTTCATCGGTTTTTTTGCTTTGTAATCCTACTCTGGAAGTATGTTTGTCATTCCAGACCACTGGATAATCTCCTCCAATGGGATTACTGTCATCGTCTCTTCTACCAAGATTAAACGTTACGGGCAGATCAAAAATCAGAACATAGTTTTTGGTAATAGCACAATCATGAACCATTGGTCTGCTTGGCGTTTCTATGATTTGATCTTTGATGAGTTTTCCGTGGCTATCTATAGTCACATAGTGAACTTGGCCTAGTCCATTTACGTATTCCCCAAAATCATAACTTACAGCATGCATTTCCCCAGTATCCGAATCAATCTTTGGATGGGCAGTAAATCGCTTATTATCAGCTGTTGGAAAAGGTTCTTCTTCAAGAAAATTCATCTCAGAGTCCATAATTACTGGAGATACTCCTCCTTCGACTAAAGCATAAATCTTTTCACCGTGTTTAAGCACATGAGTATTAGGACCAAAACCAAAAGGCGAGGTTACAAATTTATTCTTATACCAAAGCGCCTTTCCATCTTCTACTCTTATGCCATGAATCATACCGTCACCAAAAAAAGGATGATAATTTTCATGATTTATTGGTTCTTTTGGATTAGGTCCATTTCTTAGAAACAGACCTGATAGTTCTCTAGGTAATTCACCCGTAATTTTTAATTCAGTTGTAGACGTTTCTTCTACCGGATACCAGTTTCCAGATAAAAATTTATTTTTACTTTCTCTTTTAGTCATTTTTTTTATCCTCCCTTAAGTTCATTGGATCCTTATATACAGTATAAATTGTTATGACAAGAATGAATCCAATTAAGAAGTAATTAAAATATTCTATAAATGCCACGCCCAAAAAGTAGCCACTTAAGACATACAAAGAAGTCCATACTGGAGCAGACAAAATAGTTACTGGAAAAAAAATTCTTTTATTCATTCCTAAAGAACCTGCTGTAAAAGGTACTACACATCTAAGAGGGCCAAAAAACCTTCCCAGAGCAACACTTAAAATTCCATATTTCTCCATAAACTTTTGAGCCTGCTTTATATAGCCATGATAGTTAATAGGTACCCAATCATATAGCTTGTTTCCGACCAATAATCCCAAGCCATAGCTGACAGAATCTCCTGCAACCATTCCCATAGTTGCGTAAAAAGTTATCTCAAAAGGACTTATTCCAACTGTTGCAGCAAGCGCTCCAACACCAGGAACAATTAACGTAGCAGGCGTAAACAAACCTGCAATGAATAGGGATTCAATAAAAATCAACGCGAATATAGTCCAATTTACCCAATCAGGATTGGTTTCTAAAAAAGAAAGGATTGAATCGAACATATGCAGATAATTAAATTATTGCAATAATACAGTACATGAGTGCAAAAATATCCCTTTCAGAGTTAGATTTAATCTGCAAACAAGCTCAAGAAGCAAAGATTGAATTAAGGAGATCTTCGAAAGCAAAAAAAAATGACGCGCTAAAATATGCTGCTGATTTTTTGTTGAAGAACAAAGCAAAGCTTATAGATGCAAATTCAATTGATATGGATTTAGCCAGTCAGAAAGACTTACAAGACTCATTTGTTGATCGACTTGAGCTGAATGAAAAAAGGATAGATTCAATGATTTCTGGATTAGATAAGGTCATAAATTTAGATGATCCAGTAGGTCAAACTGATCAATCGCATACTTCGCCATCTGGTTTTGAAGTATCAAAAATGCGTGTTCCTCTTGGCGTGATAGGGATAATTTATGAATCTCGGCCTAATGTTACAGCGGACGCATCTGCATTGTGCTTGAAGTCTGGTAATGCATGTATCTTAAGAGGAGGATCTGAAGCAGCAAATTCTAATGCTGTAATTGAGGAGTGCATGCAAGATGGTTTGGATAAAGCATCATTGCCTAAATACTCTATCCAGCTTATAAAAAATCAAGATAGAAAGCTTGTAGGTGAAATGATTAAGAGGGAAGGGGATATTGATTTATTAATCCCTAGGGGCGGAAAAAGTTTAATAAAAGTTATTTCTGATGAAGCCAAAATTCCTGTGCTCAAACACTATGAAGGTTTATGTCATGTCTTTATAGATAAAGATGCTGATTTAAAAAAAGCCATAGAAATATCCATAAACGCAAAAACATATCGTTATGGAATCTGCGGAACGATGGAGACTTTGTTAACTTCAAAAGAGGTAGCAGTAAAAGTTTTGCCAGAGATTAAAGCCGAATTAGATAAGTTGGGTGTAGAAATAAGAGGCTGTGAAAAAACAAAAAAAATTATCGATGTTAAATCTGCTTCAGATGCAGATTGGATTACGGAGTATCTTGCCCCAATTCTTTCTGTGAAAGTTGTTACAGATCTTCAATCAGCAATCTCACATATAAATAAGTATGGCTCTGGCCACACCGATTCCATAGTTTCTGAGAATTTGTCTGCGGTAGAAACTTTTTTCAATGAAGTAGACTCTTCATCGGTTATGCATAATCTACCGACTTGTTATGCAGATGGATTTGAGTATGGACTTGGAGCTGAAGTGGGAATATCCACTGATAAGTTACATGCCAGAGGGCCTGTTGGATTGGAAGGTTTAACAAGTCAGAAATTTGTNATTAAAGGCCAAGGACAACTTAGATCTTAATTGATGATAAAAAGATTNGGNATCTTTGGTGGAGCGTTTGATCCGGTTCATAAAGGNCACACGCAATCTCTAAAATACATCANNGATCTAAAAATTATTGANGAAATNCAAGTTATTCCAAATTATGCATCGCCGCANAACAANGATATTCAAACTGANGAGAAGCATCGTCTNAAAATGCTNGAAATCGCNTTTAAANAGNNAAAAAATATTAAGCTGAATGATATTGAATTAAAAAATAAAACCAAATCCTATACTTACGAAACGCTTNAANGCCTNAAAGANATTTATCCNGAACAACATCTATCTCTAATTATAGGTTTGGATTCTTTACATAGNTTTACGACTTGGAAAANTTGGGAAAACATTNTNTCTTTGTGTTCGCTTTTAGTCTTGGANAGAAAATTGAATNNTNGTTTGNNGCTTAATAANGAGTTAGAAAGNAAAATNTCACCTGATTATGATGATTTTTTCTCNGGTCATGGAAAAATTCTCATTTTAAAAAACGACTTGATAAACATATCCTCNACAGACGTTAGACNTAAAATNAAGAACAATGAAAACCTNANAGANATNGTTGATGATCAAGTATTGGAATACATCTCAAANAAATCTCTTTANAAAATTTAAATGCCCAAAAAATCAAAAAAAATTATTCAAAANAGTTTAGANGAGATAAAGGCACAAAATACAATATTTTTAGATNTATCAAAATTAAACAGTTTTACAGACTTTTTAGTCATAACATCAGGNACTTCNTCNCGTCACATGTCGGCTATAAAAGATAAATTATTAGAAGACTTGAAAANTAATAANATATCAATCAGTGGNGTTGAGGGNCANAATTCTAGTGAATGGATCCTTTTGGACTTNGGAGANTTTGTNATAAACATTATGTCTAANGACTCAAGAGCATTNTATGATTTGGAAAGTCTTTGGGATCCAGCNTTGAATTGAAATGAANAATTTTTCTAGAGAAAGATTCAAAACAGGAGAAGAATATTCTAGGGCTNTATTTTTTTTATCACCTTTTATTTTTCTNTTTTCNATATCACTTTTTCAAGTTTTGAANTTAACTTTATTTNAAGGAGATAAATANCAAACAATAGCTGAGTCAAATAGGATTTATCAAAAACCCATTAGTCCTGTAAGAGGCTTCATCTATGANAGAAATGGGANTTTNTTAGCAGAAAATATTGTCCAGNGAGATCTTTACGTCACTCCAGCCTATATTGAAGATTCNGCTGAAACCATTTTAACGTTNTCNAATTTATTNGATGTGCCNTATGAACTTNTGGAAGAAAACTTCTCAAGGNGNGTAAAAAAAGTAAAGAAATTTGANTCNTTTCCNTTGNTGAANGCTCTTAATGAAGAACAGATTGCTAAAGCCAAAGTAAACNTANATTCAATTTCNGGTATCGAAGTAAAAGCTACNCTTAAAAGGTATGNTCTNCATGANGAGACNTTGGCGCACGTGTTAGGTTACGTCGGAGATATATCGTCCGATGATATTAGAAGAGACAAGCTATTAGCAGAACTACAAAATACTCAAATTGGAAAAACAGGTATTGAAAAAGAGTTTGATAANNTTTTAAGAGGTAAACCTGGNATTCANACTCAAGAAAGAGATGTTAAAGGAAAATTNGTAAGGATTTTAGATACTCAAGGNGCAGAAGACGGTAAAGANATTTANTTAACNATTGATCAAAAATTGCAANANCANCTCTTTNAGCTTTTTGAAAACAGAAGAGGGGCACTAGTAGCCTTAGAGCCAAAAACCGGTTTGGTTAGAGCTTTGATTAGCTCTCCNTCATTCAATCCAAATATATTAAATTCCATTGTNGATANCNATGAAGTAGAGAGTTTATTTTCAAATAAAGAAAGCCCAATTTTTAATAGAGCCATTTCTGGGCAATACCCTCCTGCATCAACTTTGAAGCCTTTTNTAGGTCTTGCTGCAATAGAAAACGAAGTAATCAGTTGGGATAAAAAAATTAAGGACGATGGCGAATTTTATGTCGAGGGAGATCCAAGGCCTTACCGCGGCTGGAAAGAGAATGGACATGGCANAGTAGANATGAGGAAAGCGATNGCAGANTCCTCTGATGTATATTTTTATANCATNGCTTTTGACNTAACCTTGTCAGGAATNAGGCCAATGCTNGACAGTTTTGGATTTGGAAAAAAAACAGGCCTAACTGACTTTGAAGCCANTGGTCTTCTTCCNGATAAAAAATGGAAGTTAGGTTACAAAGGAGATTTTTGGTTNAAAGGCGACACAATAAATTTAGGAATAGGNCAAGGTTATATTTTAGCCACACCACTTCAATTAGCTATGGCTTATTCTGGTCTTGCNAACANAGGANTAATTTATNAGCCTCAATTNATACAGCCGNCAGACGAAAAATCTTTTNAACCAAAAAAANNAGCTGANATTCAACTTTCTGATAANAAAGCTTGGGAAAAAATGGAACAAGCCCTAGTTGANGTGATTTCTGCGAGAAATGGAACAGCTCATAAANTTTTTGATGCCAATTCAGCTGTTATTGCAGGNAAAACNGGNACTGCACAAATNAAAAGTATNCTTCCNGNTAAAGAATANGANGCAATTCGTGAAAATCCNGNATTACGAGATCATGCTCTTTTCGTTGGCTATGGGCCAGTAGAAGATCCNAAANTAGTTGTAGCGGTCATCATAGAAAANGGTGANTCAGGAAGTGAAGTTGCNGCCCCNATNGTNAAATCNGCAATAAATTTTTACACAGGAGGANTTGNTGCANAATAANCCATTAAGTTTTTCAGTAGATATCAGATTGAATCNAAGGAGAAATTTATTAAATTTTGATTATTCTATTGNTCTTACGGTTTTTCTTTTGGGTCTTTTTGGGTTGGCGATGATTTATAGCGCTAGTGGGTCCTATACTCTGGTCTTAAGGCAAGCAATGTACTTTTTTCTTGGTGTAATTCTGATGATTACAGCAGCAATGTCTAATTTTAGAAAAATGGAACCTATTTATTTGAATGCAGTTTGGATAGGTTTCTTTTTCTTGATTTTAGTTTTAGTTTTGCCTAATTCTGGAACTACGAATCGATGGATAAATTTAGGCTTCATTGGATTTCAACCTTCCGAGCTAATGAGGTTTTTATTACCTATTTCTGCAGCAGCATATTTAACACGAAATCCACAGATAAAATTATCCGACTGGATAATTGTTCTGGTTACGACATTAGTAGCCTTTATTTTAGTTTTCCTCCAGCCAGATTTTGGCACCTCAGCGATAGTTTTGCTCTCTGGAATAATGCCAATAATTTTATCTGGCCTGCCTTGGAGATTTATTATTTATAGTTTTTTAGGAGGCATTGGAACTCTTCCTTTCTTATGGATGAGCTTGATGGATTACCAAAAAGAGAGAATATATACCTTTATTAGTCCCGAAGCTGATGCTTTAGGTTCTGGATGGAATATTGCCCAATCAAAGATTGCCATCGGATCTGGCCAATTTTTTGGAAAGGGCTATATGGAAGGAAGTCAGAGCCAACTGGATTTTATCCCCGAAAGCCATACCGATTTTATTTTTGCAGTAATTGTTGAGGAGTTTGGATTTTTAGGCGCTCTTGGACTTTTTCTTCTTTATGCTTTTTTAATTCATCGTCTCTTATATGTTGCTAAAAGCAGTAATTCCAAATTTGCAAAATTGGTTTCAGCCACGCTTTCAATTATTTTAGCTGCCTACATAACATTAAACATTTCGATGGTAGTTGGTATCTTTCCTGTAGTAGGCATGCCTTTGCCATTTATAAGTCAAGGTGGAACAGCATTAGTGGTTAATATGATTACTATCGGTATAATTTTATCTTTGAGGAGAACGACTTGAAAAAAATAAGTTTGCTTTTGCTTTTAGCCTTTTTTGTGCCTCTAATCCATATGGATTATTCAAAAACTTATGAAACATTGTCTTTCATAGATGAAATGGTTTCCAAACATAAATTTGAAAAATCTTATTTGATAGAAATTTTCAAAAGCGCTGAAAAAAGAGAAAAAATAATTAATTCCATGAACAGACCTGCAGAAAAGAAATTTTCTTGGGTTCAATACAAATCTAGATTAATTTCGCCTATAAGAATTAACAATGGAGTAAGTTTTCTGCAGAGATTTTTACCGGAATTTCAAAAAGCAGAACAAGAATTTGGAGTTCCTAAAGAAATTATTGCAGCTATCATCGGGATTGAATCTAGTTATGGTTCTATTACTGGCAGGGAAAGAGTAATTGATTCGCTATCGACTCTTTCCTTTGATTATCCAAGACGAAGCAAATTTTTTACTAAACAATTAGAGCATTTTCTTCTCCTTGCTAGAGAAGAAAAACTTGATCCTCTGACTATGAAAGGATCATATGCTGGAGCTATGGGCTATGGTCAATTTATCCCAAGCTCATATCGATCTTACGCGATTGATTTTGACGAGGATGGAATAAGAAATATCGTAACAAACCCTGTCGATGCAATTGGTAGCGTTGCAAACTATTTGAGTAAGCATGGCTGGGAAAGAAATGCCACTATAGCAGAGGCTCTCACAAAAAATGATGTGAACTCAAACTTCAAGACATCACTTTCATTAAAAGAGTCAGATGCCTTAGAACTGGCATCTAAAATTAATTTACCAAACAAAAAATACATACAAATAAATTTTGAAGATAAAGAATTTTGGTTGGGCCATAAAAATTTATATGTCTTATCACGCTATAATAGAAGTTCTTTTTATGTGATGGCTGTCTTTCTTCTGAGTCAGGAAATTGACTATGCGTATAGAGTAAAAATATGAAAAAAATTATCTTAATAAGTTTTATATTCTCTAGCGTAGCTTTCTCACAAACTTTAATCCCTAAATTACCGCAAATTACTGCTTCTAGCTTTTTACTTATTGACGCTGAAACAAATAAAATAATTGCGCAACAAAATCCAGAAGCCTCAACAGGTTTGGCAAGTATCACAAAAATAATGACAAGTTACATAGTAGCTGACTATTTAAAGCAAGGATTTTTAAACACAAAAGATTCCACAACGGTAAGTGAAAAATGTTGGCGCATGGAAGGCTCAAGGATGTTCATCCAAGAAGGTAAAAAGGTTTTGATAGAAGATTTGATGCGCGGCATGATTATTCAATCTGGAAATGATGCAGCCTGCGCCTTAGCTGAACACATTGCAGGAACCCAAGAAGATTTTGCAAGCCTTATGAATGACTATGCCCAAAGAATGGAGTTAAAAAATACGAATTTTACCAATCCAACTGGCTTGCCAAATGTTAATCACTATTCAACTGCTGAAGATATAGCAAAATTAAGTATATTTTTAATAAACGATTTTCCTGATGAATATTCAATTTACAGCGAGAAGGAATTTACCTACAACGAAATTAGACAGCTAAATAGAAACAGCTTGCTTTGGCAAGATGACTCAATTGATGGAATAAAAACTGGCCATACAAGGGCGTCAGGATATTGTCTGGTAGCTTCATCCAAAAGAGCAGACATGAGGCTAATTTCGATAGTTCTTAATAGCGCCTCTGAAAAATCGAGGCTACAAGATACCAGAAGATTACTGGATTATGGTTTCAAGTACTATCAAACAAAAAAAATAATCGCTAAATATCAACCAATATCTATAGTTGATGTCTGGGGTGGAATGGAAGATAAATTGGAACTTGGTCCTGAGAAAGATATCTTCATAACATTAACTAAACCTTCTTTTGACGGGATTACCATTGAGGCATCAAAAAATTTGGGTGTAAAAGCACCTGTCTTGAAAGATTCAGTTATAGATAGATTAGATATCAAAGTTGATGGGAAAACCATTCAATCTGTAGATTTGGTTGCGGTAAATAATGTGCAAAGAAAAGGCATTATCATAGCAACTTTAGAGTCTTTGATATTCTATGTTTACAGTTTCTTCATGCAAGATGAAATAAATTAATGTCAATTTGTTTTTTAAACAACAAATTTCTAGATATTCAAGATGCAAAAATCTCTCCATTGGACAGAGGCTTCCTTTTTGGAGATGCAATTTATGAAGTAATCATTGCAGTAAATAAAAAACCCTTCGAACTTGGCGCTCATTTAACTAGATTAAAAAAAAATATATCTTACCTAAAGTATGCATTGTCAGATCAATTTGATCTAGAAGAAATAATTCTAGAAGTAATTTCCAAAAATAAGTCTATTAACCAAGTAATTTATGTTCAAATCTCCAGAGGTACAGATACAGTAAGAGACCATATTCCAAGTAATGATTTAACGCCAACCATATTTGTATCTTCTCATGAGCTAAAATCAGATTTTTCTCCAAGTTCAGGGGAGAAGGCAATTTTATTAGAAGATTTTAGATGGAGAAAAAGTCAGATAAAGGCAACTTCTTTATTAGCCAATGTCATTTATCGCTCTGAGGCCAATCATCAGGAAGTTTTTGAAACTATTCTTTTTGAAAATGGATTTATTACTGAAGGTGCGGTCAGTAATGTTTTTTGCTGTACCGATAACAAAATCATCACCCCGCCTTTGACTGAAAATATTCTTCCTGGGGTAACGAGAAAAGTAATTTTAGAGCTAATTCAAGATGCCTCTTTGGAATACGAAGAGACAAAAATTCCTGTAGATTCTTTTTTATCAGCAGAAGAAATTTGGGTCACTAATTCAACCAAAGGAATCATTCCAATCATTGAACTTGATGGTAAAAAAATAGGATCCGGATTACCTGGTGAAAAATATCTTCAAATTTCTAAAGCTTTTATAAATAAACTTTCAGGTTAGATATACCCAAAATTTACAATAATTTTTCTTAATTCTGTCCAGAATTCTGCCTTGCCTGTTTTAAAGTCTTTATCAAGATCTGCAATTTTTTTTCTTAAGCTTTTAATTTGCGGGGGCGATATTTTTTTTGCTTTTATTTTAAGTTTGGAAAGGTAATCTCTTGGAACACCTTTTAGAAAAAAATTTGGATTCTTTTTGTATTGCTCTAATCGATCAAGCTGTTGGTGAATGACAGCAATTATACCTGGCTCATTTTCTTTATTTAATTTCATAATTTCCAAAATTTCTAAAGATTTTGAAACTTGGTTAGACAAACAACTATTTATTAAGCTAAAGACATGATACTCGGAGCTGTCTTTTACAAATTCATAATCCGTATGTTTTTGATCCAAACATTTTAGAAATTTTAGCTCTTGATAAGCAGACAATAAATTTTCTTCATTTCTAGAGGCAATTAAATTAATACCTTCTTCGCTCAAAAGTAAATCCATATTTTTCGCCTCGCCCTTGATCCAATCTTTGAATTGATTTGAATAGACCGGCTGAATTTCAGAGATTTCTAGGTATTTTGATATTTTTTTAAACCAAGCAGATGTTTTGATCTTTTTATTCAATGAAGAAATAACAATTATACGATCTGAGTTATCCTCTCCTAATAAACTCAAAAAAAAATCTAAATCGTCTTTAAGAATACTTTTTTCTTGAAGAAGCAAATCTATTATTTCTTTTTCACTGAATAAACTACCTTGTTGATTTTCAATATTTATTTCTTCTTTAATTCCTTTTTTGTAAAAGAAAATCTTTCTACTTTGGAAGCCTTCTTTCTTAAAATTAAAAATAAATTCGTCTCTTAACTTAGAGTTGAGTAACTCGTCATTGCTTAAAATTAATTTATGCTGATTTCGCATTGCTTTTTTCTGAAAAGAAAATCAGTAACTCATTGACTGCCTCACTGAAGAAATCTAATTTAATTTCATCTGCTTGTTTTTCATTTGAAAGAATACTTTCGGTATCGTAAGAAAAATCTTCTGATGTAAAGATTGGAATCTCATGGATGGTATTAGTATTTTTATCAAAAATACTTAACTTAACTTGATAATCTAGACTTACTACAGCAGGGAAAAAATTTTCATCGGTAGCCTCTAGAAATTTTCCCAGTCTATGGTTACTGATTTCAATTACAAAATCTGCAGCATCTTTAGTTTCTGCTAGATTCGCATTCATTAAGAAAAAATTCTTTTTTAATTCTTGTACAAGAGAGAAGTTGAGAGGATTCTTTTGAAACTCAAAAAAAATCGCAATCTTTTTTTCAGAATAATTAAGCGGTTTAAAACCACATGAGGTAATGAGAAAAACTAATAAGAATTTTAAAAAAATTCTTTTTAAATTAAATGACAAAATTAACGAGTTTTTTTGGAACATATATTGTTTTTTTTATATTTTCTTTTTTTAAATATTTTTTTATATTTTCTAATTCTTTGCTTTCTTTGATAATTGTCTCGTCACTACTTGAAATATCCACTAGGATCTTTCCCCTTAATTTACCATTAATCTGAATCGCAATTGTCATTTCGTTTCCTTCTAATTGGTCTGCATCATAGGCAGGCCAAGTTTCATTATGGATGGGAGTTTTTTTACCTAATGCCTCCCATAATTCATGACAGACATGAGGAATGATTGGCGACAACATAATTACACTTTTTTCAATTATTTCTTTAAAAACTTCATTGCTTTCCTTTGAAACGGAACTTTTTAACATTGCATTGGGAATAGTATTTAATAATTCCATAATCGCTGCAATTGCGGTGTTGAATTGATTTTTATCTCCAAAGTCCGCAGAAACTTTTTTTATAGTTTGATTCAATTTAATTCTGATATCACTTAAATCCAAGGATTGCACTTTATCGTCAACATTCTGATTGAACAAACTTTGAGATAAAGACCAAAGCCTTTTTATGAACTTATGAGAACCATTAACTCCGGAATCTGACCATTCCAAAGATTGCTCGGGAGGTGCAGCAAACATGGAAAAAAGCCTCACGGTATCGGCACCGTATTTCTCAATCAATTCATTGGGATTAACAGTATTACCCTTGGATTTTGACATCTTTGATCCGTCTTTTAGAACCATACCCTGACACAATAGTCTTTTAAATGGCTCTCTTACATTGATTAAAGCTAGGTCATTCATGGCTTTGCAAAAAAAACGAGAATATAAAAGATGAAGAATTGCATGCTCTATTCCACCTATATATTGATCAACTGGCATCCAATAATCTGCTTCAGCATCAAGCATTGATTCTGAAGAATTATAAGAAGCAAATCTTGCAAAATACCAAGATGACTCAACAAAAGTATCAAATGTATCTTTCTCTTTGAAAAAATCTATTCCATTTAATTCTATTTTTTCTTTAGCAATCTCTTCTTCACTTAAATCATTGAAAGGCAAAACTTCATCTTCATTTTCTGATATGAACATGGGTATTGGAGCTCCCCAAGTTCTTTGTCTTGAAACTCCCCAATTTCTTAAACGAAAATTTATTTTTTCTGTTCCTTTGAAACCAAAATTATTTTCTTCAGTTAATTTTGAAAAAGCTTCCTCAAAAGAAAGTCCATTTAATTTACCAGAATTAATTAAAATTCCTTTACCTTCTATGGCGGCTTCTATTTTGTCTAATTTGCCTCTACCATCATCAATAACTTGAATGATTTCGATCTGCTCAGCTTGAGCAAACTCAAAATCTCTTTGGTCATGACCAGGGACACCCATTAAAGCCCCTGAGCCATAATCAGCCAAAACAAAATTTGCCACCCAAATATCTATCTCTTTATTTGAAATTGGGTGAATTGCCTTAGTCTTTAATTTGAAACCTTTTTTTTCTTGTTTTGATAAATCTGCTTCTGCCTGTTTTACCTTAGAGTTATTTTTTATCCACTCGGCTAATTTGCGATTATCTTTCGCTTCTCTTTTGACAATTTCATGATTGAAAGACAATGCCATGAAAGTAACTCCCATGATTGTATCTGGCCTCGTAGTAAACACTTCAATATTGTCTTCAGAATCTGAAATAAACTGAAACAAAACTCCTTTGGATTTTCCTATCCAATTTTTTTGCATTGTCTTGACCTGTTCAGGCCAACCATCTAAAAGATTAAGATCGTTCAAAAGCTCGTCCGCGTAATCGGTAATTTTAAAAGACCACTGATTGATAATTTTTTTTTCAACTGACGCGCCGGATCGCCAACCTTTACCATCAATAACTTGTTCATTTGCAAGCACTGTTTTATCAATAGGATCCCAATTCACCTCAGCTTTTTCTCTAATAACCAAACCTTTTTCGTAAAGCTTACAAAATAGCCATTGCTCCCATTTGTAGTAATCTTCACTGCAAGTTTTTAACTCTCTGCGCCAATCATAAGCAAAACCTAGCGATTTTAGTTGGAGCTTCATTTCTTGAATATTTTTCTCTGTCCAATCTTTGGGCGAAACTTTATTTTGAATAGCTGCATTCTCAGCAGGCAATCCAAAAGCATCCCAGCCCATCGGTTGCAAGACATTTTTCCCTTTTAGCCTTTGATATCTTGAAATCACGTCACCGATCGTATAGTTTCTAACATGCCCCATATGACACTGTCCTGAGGGATAAGGAAACATACTTAAACAATAAAATTTTTCTTTTTTGGTGTCGGGCTCAACCTCAAAAGACTTGTTTTCTTCCCAATACTCTTGAGCCTTTTTTTCTATTAATTGAAAGTTATATTCAGTTTCTGACATTAGGAAATATTTAGAATTTCTTTAAGATAATTTATAGAAATATTTCCCTCAACAAAGTTTTTTTCATGAAAGATCTTATCGTGCAGATCAGCATTGGTATCAATTCCTTCAATGTACATTTCTTCAAGAGCCACTCTCATTTTTCTTATAGCATCCAGTCGGTCCTTAGAGTGCGAGCAAATCTTAGCAACTAAAGCATCATAATACTGAGGAACTTTGTATCCCGAATATAAATGGGAGTCGGTTCTAATTCTAAATCCACCTGGAGGATGAAATTCGGTAACCAAGCCTGGTGACGGAATAAAAGTCTCTGAATGTTCGGCATTTATTCTGCATTCAATTGCATGACCTCGACAATTTATTTCCTCTTGGGAAAATCTTATTTCTTCTCCTGCAGCAATTTTTATTTGTAATTTTACAAGGTCTATTCCTGTAATCATTTCGGTAATAGTGTGTTCTACCTGAAGACGAGTATTCATTTCAATAAAATAAAATTCTCCTTTTTCATAGAGGAATTCAAAAGTGCCCAAGCTCTTATAGTTAAGTTTTTTACAAGTATCCACTGAAACTTTCCTTATCTCTTGAAGTTTTTCTTCAGGAATTCCAAAAGCTGGAGCTTCTTCAATAATCTTTTGATTTTTTCTTTGGATGGAACAATCTCTTTCAAAAAAATGAATCACATTTCCTGCATTATCTCCAGCTATTTGAATTTCAACATGTCTCGGAGAGGTTAAAAACTTTTCTAAATATATTTCATCGCTACCAAAACTATTCAAAGCCTCTCTTTGTGTAAGTTGCAATTTATCAAGTAATTCAGCTTCTTCCTCAACTATTTGGATACCTTTTCCACCGCCACCTGCAGCAGCTTTAATGATTAGCGGATATCCAATTTTTTTTGCAATTTCCATTGTCTCTCTGTTGGTTGCAGAAATTCTCCCCGTGCCTGGAACACATTGCATACCAGAACTTGAAACTGACTCTTTCGCTGAAATTTTATTACCCATGATCTTAATACTCTCAGGATCTGGACCAATAAAAGTATATCCACTTGCTTGTACTTGTTCTGCGAAGTGATCGTTTTCTGCTAAAAAGCCTACTCCAGGGTGAATTGCGTCACTGTCTGTTACTTCACAGGCACTTATAATAGCTGGGATATTTAGATAACTCTTTGTAGACTCTGCCGGCCCGATGCAAACAGATTCGTCTGCCATTTTTACATGCTTTAAGTCCTTATCTGCTTCAGAGTAGATAGCAACTGTAGAAATTCCCATTTCTTTACAAGCTCTTAGAATTCTAAGAGCTACCTCTCCTCTGTTGGCAATGAGAATTTTTTTGAACATTTATTCTATTACAAATAAAGGTTGACCAAACTCAACTGGTTCAGCATTTTCAATAAGAACTTGTTTGATAGTTCCAGAGGAGTCCGCCTTTACTTCATTCATCATTTTCATAGCCTCAATGATACAAAGAACATCTCCCTCTGAAATTTTGTCGCCAACCGATACAAAGTCTTTTGCTCCTGGATTTGGCGCTGCATAAAAAGTTCCAACCATTGGAGAGTCAATGGTTTTTCCAGATATACTTTCTTCTTCAGCTGACTGATTGCTAACTGCGTCTGCGGAGACATTACCCTTTACAGCTGCTGGCTCAGGAGAAGGGGCAACAACATTCGACGTTATAATTTGTTCTTGAACAGGAACAGAAATTGCTTTGACAAGTTTTACTGATTCTTCTCCTTCTTTGATTTCAATTTCATTGAGTTGGGACTCTTCTAACATTTCTATTAGTTTTTTTACTTTTCTAATATCCATAGTTTCTCCTTTTTAAAATCTTTCTATTGCCAGTTCTAGAGCAGCTTTGTATCCCTGCTCGCCAAAACCAGAAATTATGCCAACAGCTATGTCAGAAAAATAAGATTTTTCTCTGAAGGCTTCTCTATTAAAAATATTGCTTATATGAATTTCTATAAGCGGAATATCCACTCCAAGAATAGCATCTCTTAGGGCAACGCTAGTATGAGTGAAAGCCCCAGGATTAAACAAAATACATGAAACTTTTTCTTCCTTTCCGGTTTGAATCCTATCTACAAGTTCGTGCTCTGCATTGCTTTGAAAAGTCATTAACTCAACTTTATTTTTTTTGGCAATTGCAACTAATTCTTTTTCTATTTCTTCTAAGGTATGCTCACCATAAATATCTGTTTCTCGCTTACCAAGTAAATTAAGATTTGGTCCATTTAAAAGAAGAAAACTTTTCATTTTTTAGATTTTAGCCGAAATTTAGTCGATTTTCACAGAAGATATCCTTTTTTTATCGTACTTTATAATAATATTTTTCATTTTGCTGGGATAGCAAACCTTATTTTCATAACAACCTTGGTAGTTTAGGCTTATTTTCTCTTTATTTTCGGAAGAAAATTTGATTTTAAAGTCAGAATCAACAATTTCAATTAGACCAAAAAATACATCTTCTTTTTCTTTCTTCTTTCCGAGAAGCTTAAAATTTATATTTAAATCTTTTGAGTCTTTTAGAAATATTTTATCTAAATATATATAGGTTGCAGGCACCAATTTAAAATTTATTAAAACACTTTGATTTTCAACGTCAGCAGAAAGCGTAAAAGCTTCTTCAGGAGAAGGAATAAAATTATTTGAGTCAAAAATTTGCGCATGACTTAGAAGAGAAAAAAAGCCAACTATAATTAATTTTTTTTTTCATGTAATCTTCTTTATATGAATATTTTGGAAGTAAAAAATCTCTCCATTTATTTTAATACAAATAAAGACAAACAAATTTTAGCAGCCTCGAATATTACCTTTTCCGTTCCTGAGGGCGAAACACTTTCTATTGTTGGAGAATCGGGTTCGGGGAAAAGTATTATTGGCTTATCAATCATGAAGTTACTTCCTTATCCTTTGGCTGGCCATGGAGCAGAAAGCAAGATCCTCTATAAAGGCGAAGATATTCTTCAAAAATCAAAGTTACAAATGCGAAAGTTGCGTGGAAAAAAAATATCGATGATTTTTCAAGAACCCATGACTTCTTTAAATCCTTTTTTGAAATGTGGAGAACAAATCAAAGAGAGTATTTTCTCAATTTCTAATAATCTTGATAGAAAAAGTCGAGTTATGGAGCTTTTAGATGAAGTTGAGTTTGAAGATCCAGAAAAAATCTTTAACTCTTATCCTCACCAAATTTCAGGAGGACAAAGACAAAGAGTCATGATTGCAATGGCTATATCAAATGAACCAGATTTATTAATTGCAGACGAACCCACAACAGCTCTTGATGTTAGTGTTGAACAAAGCTTGTTGGTGTTATTAAAAAAAATACAAAAAAAAATGGGGATGAGCATCATTTTCATTTCTCATGATCTAAATATTGTAAGAAAAATATCAGATAGAGTTTTGGTTATGCAAAAAGGTGAGATAAAGGAAGAAAATTCAATGAATGAAATTTTTCAAAACCCTAAGGATCCATATACTCAGAGATTAATAAATTCCTCCCCAGAACCCAAGTTGGGAAGTAAAGATCTTAATGATGAAATTCTAAAAATTTCTTCTTTGAATTTAACTTACTCAAAAAAAGATTTTATTGGCAGAACATCTAATTTTTCTGCTCTCAAGAACATCAATTTGTCTATTAAAAAAAATTCTGCTCTTGGCTTAGTTGGTGAATCTGGATCAGGAAAGTCGTCTCTTGCGAGATCGATTTTAGGAATTGAAAAATTCTCTGGAGAGATATTCTTTAAAGATAAAAATATCTTGAATTACAACAATAAAGAAAAAAAATATTTTAAAAAAAATTGCCAGCTAGTTTTTCAAGATCCTTTTAGCTCACTTTCGCCAAGACAAAAAATATTTGATATTGTTAAAGAGGGGCTTGATATTCACGAATCCTCATTAAACTTCCTGCAAAAAAAAGAAAAAGTTTTGAAAGTTCTTGAAGACGTAAAAATGGATGAAAGTTGTCTTATTAAATTCCCTCATGAGTTTTCCGGCGGGCAAAGACAGAGAATTGCCCTGGCAAAAGTATTAATTTTAGAACCAGAGTTTCTCATTTTAGACGAACCAACCTCAGCACTTGATATTTCCATCCAAAAGGAAATTATCAAGCTTTTATTAGATTTGCAGTCAAAAAGGGGATTGAGTTATTTGTTGATTAGTCATGATCTAAAAGTCATTAACGCTATTGCAGATGAAATAGTTGTTTTAAAGTCAGGTAAAATAGTTGAACAAGGTAAGCGCGATGATATTTTTTATAATGCCAAAGAACAGTATACGAAATCGTTAATCCACGCAGCTTACAATTAGCTCTTATATGACAAAAATAAATAAACGAAAACATTCAGCTCCATTGGTTGATGGTCCTGAACAAGCTCCATCAAGATCAATGCTGAGGGCTGCTGGTTTTGAAGATGATGATTTTAGAAGGCCTCAAGTTGGCGTTGCNTCTACGTGGTCTAACGTAACGCCTTGCAATATGCACATCAATGATCTTGCATCACTGGTTTGCGATTCAATTGATNAAGAAGAGTTGAAGGCAGTTTTATTTAATACCATCACAATTTCTGATGGCATCTCAATGGGAACTTTAGGTATGAGATATTCATTAGTTTCAAGAGAAGTCATTGCTGACTCAATCGAGACGGTAGTCGGTTGTCAGTCTTTTGATGGGGTCGTTGCAATCGGGGGCTGTGACAAAAACATGCCAGGTTGCTTAATTGGCCTAGCGCGATTAAATCGACCATCTATTTTTGTTTATGGCGGCTCAATAAGGCCTGGNGCAAACCATACAGATTTGGTCACAGTGATGGAAGGAGTAGGAAGTTTTTCAAGCAATAAAATTTCTGAAGAAGAATTAATTGCAATAGAAAAAACAGCTCTACCTGGACCTGGCTCTTGCGGAGGAATGTATACTGCTAACACTATGGCTTCTGCGATTGAAGCTCTGGGTATGAGCCTACCTGGAAGCAGTTCACAAGACGCAGTTTCTTCAGATAAACAAGAAGATTGCAAGAAAATTGGTAATGCGATCAACAATCTTCTTGAAAAAGATATCAAGCCCACAGACATCATGACTAGAAAGGCTTTTGAAAATGCTATTCGTGTTGTAATTGCTTTGGGTGGATCAACCAATGCAGTACTTCATTTGTTAGCAATGGCAAAAAGTGTAGACATACCATTGAAAATTGACGATTTTGAAGAAATAGGCAAAACCAGTCCATTATTGGCTGACTTAAGACCTTCAGGACATTTTCTTATGTCTGAGTTGAATGAGATTGGCGGTATACAACCTTTGATGAAAACTCTATTAGACGCCAATCTTCTTCATGGCGATACATTGACAGTGACAGGTAAAACCTTGGCTGAAAATTTGAGTGATGTAAAACCTTATCCAGAAAAACAAAAAATTATAATGCCTTTGGATAAGCCCATTAAGAAAGACAGTCACTTAAAAATCTTAAAGGGAAACCTTGCAAGTGAGGGAGCCGTTGCAAAAATCACCGGAAAAGAGGGACATAGTTTTTCTGGCTCAGCTCGAGTTTTTAATTCTGAAGAAGAAACTTTAGATGCTATTTATGGCTCAAAGATTCAAAAAGGCGATGTAATTGTTGTTAGATATGAAGGGCCTGTTGGAGGGCCAGGCATGAGAGAAATGCTCAAACCAACATCAGCTATTATGGGCCAAGGCCTTGGCGATAAAGTAGCTTTTATCACGGATGGAAGATTTTCTGGCGGGTCTCATGGTTTTGTAGTAGGTCATGTAACGCCTGAAGCTGCTAAAGGAGGGCTTATAGGTCTTTTAGAAGATGGCGACAAAATTACTATAGATGCTTCAAAAGGAACAATTGACGCAGATTTATCAATTAAAGAAATCGAAAAAAGAAAGAAAAATTGGAAAAATCCGAAACCAATGCCTAAAAAGGGTGTTTTGGCAAAGTATGCCAAGACAGTTCAATCGGCTTCTGAAGGAGCGGTTACAGATTAAAAAAGCTTGTTTTATTTGAATACGCCTTCATAATAAAAAAATGTCTAAACCCATCGAATTAACAGATGAAAATTTAGAAGAAACTCTATCAAGTTCTTCAGTACCAGTGCTCGTCGACTATTGGGCTGAATGGTGCGGACCATGTAAAATGGTTGCTCCAGTCTTAGAAGAGCTTGCAGCTGAACTTGATGGTAAATTAACCATCGGTAAGGTTGATGTTGATTCCAATCGGGACTCAGCAGCTAAACAAAATGTTATGAGTATACCTACTCTTATATTNTTCAAGGATGGACAGCCAATTGATCAAAGAATTGGAGCTTTAACAAAAAATCAACTTCAAGAATTCATTAACGAACATATTTAATACTNAAAAAAACTAGACTCGTAATTTCTATAGTGTTAAATTGNAGTCCTACTTCCNGTAGAAACACTCATAATCTTTAANTTATACAAACGTTTAAAAAAATGCATTTAGGGGAACTTAAAGCTAAACCAGTCGAAGAATTGCTCACTATCGCTGAGGGCATGGGTATTGAGAACTTGTCTCGTCAAAAAAAACAAGATGTTATTTTCAATATTCTAAAAACTCATTCCAATGGCGGAGAAGACATTGAAGGGGAAGGAGTACTAGAAATTTTAAACGATGGGTTTGGATTTTTAAGATCACCATCATCTTCTTATCTTGCCGGCCCTGATGATATTTACGTCTCACCAAGTCAAATCAGAAGATTTGGTTTAAAAACAGGCGATTCTGTTTCTGGAAATATCAGGCCTCCAAAAGATGGTGAAAGATATTTCGCCTTGCTCAAAATAGATCAAATAAACTTTGAACCTTCTGATAAAACAAAAAATAAAGTTGCCTTTGAAAACCTCACGCCTTTGTTTCCAGAAGAAAGAATCATCATGGAGTCTGGAAATGGAACTACAGAAGATCTTTCTGCAAGAATAATTGACCTGGTATCTCCTACAGGAAAGGGTCAAAGAGGATTGATTGTCTCGCCTCCTAAAGCTGGTAAAACTCTTCTCATGCAATCAATTGCGCATTCTATTGAAAAGAATAGTCCTGAAAGCAAATTGATGGTCTTGCTTGTTGACGAAAGACCGGAAGAAGTTACAGATATGAAAAGATCTGTTAGGGGAGAAGTTGTTGCAAGTACCTTTGATGAACCTCCGTCTCGACACGTGCAAGTTGCAGAAATGGTTATTGCTAAGGCTAAAAGACTCGTCGAAAAGAAACACGACGTTATAATTTTACTCGATTCCATTACTAGATTGGCTAGAGCTTACAATTCAACTCAAGCGGCTTCAGGAAAAATATTAACTGGGGGAGTAGATGCCAACGCTTTGGAAAAACCAAAAAGATTTTTCGGAGCAGCAAGAAACATAGAAGGCGGCGGTAGTTTGACGATTATCGCTACCGCATTAATTGATACTGGCTCCAGAATGGATGAGGTAATCTTTGAAGAATTCAAAGGTACCGGTAACCAAGAAATTCATCTGGATCGAGCTATTGCTGAAAAAAGAATATTTCCTGCAATCAATATCCGCAGGTCAGGTACCAGAAGAGAAGAACTTATTACCGATGATGCAGAACTAGCAAGGATTAACATCTTGAGAAAACTTCTTCATGAGATGGAAGACATCGATGCTACCGATTGGTTAATTGATAAGTTAAGCAAGCATAAAACCAACAGCGAATTCTTCGATTCTATGAAGAAAGGCAAGTAACCTCTGCTAAAACATAACTTTTTTTCCCTAAGCTTTTTTTCTTTTTCAAAATTAGAGACTCTGGAATTTTTAGGTCTAATTTTTTTTCAAATTCAAAATAAATCTTTCCGTTTTCGGATAAAAGCCCTCTCCTTAAAATATTTGAAAGCAAATTATCAATTAAATTTTTATTAAAAGGGGGATCGATAAAGATCAAATCATATTTAGTTTTAGAACTATTTTTTTTACCCATTCCAAACACTCTGCACAAAAGAAATCGCAATCCTCTTTTTCACTCATTTCTAAATAAACTATTTTAATTTTTTGTAGATAATCTTTATTTTTTTCTACAAAAGTTACTTTTTTTGCACCTCTAGATAACGCTTCCAAACCTAACGCTCCTGTCCCAGAAAAAAGATCCAAGCAAGACATTTGACTTAAATCTTGTCCCAACCAATTAAATAAAGTCTCTTTTGCTCTATCTGGCGTAGGTCTTAAGTCATGATTCAGATTAAAGTAAATTTTCTTACCTTTCCATTTTCCTCCAATGATTCTAATTTCCCCTTTTTTTTCTTTCTTCATTTCATTTATGATAATACATGACATAATCTGGATTTAAATTTACCTACTCATTAACTTTGAAAGAAAAATTTCTAGAAGTTCTCAGAACGACAAAACAAAACGTTTTTGTTTTAGCCGCAGAAAATGGTAATCAGAGACATGCTATGACCGTTTCTTCGGTGTTTTCTGTGTCTCTCGAACCAATGTCCATGGCAGTGAGTGTAAATAAAAGTGCTAGCCTGCATGACCTTTTGCAATTAGATAGTAAATTTTCTCTAAATCTTTTGACTGCTAATCAAGTTGATATAGCTGAAATATGCAGTGGCGCTGAAGAGGGACAAATAAGATTTAATCATCCAGACTGGAATCTAGAAAAGATTCCTTATTTACAAAGCGCGCAATCAAATATATTTTGTACATGCAAAAAAATAGTTCCTCTGTACTCTCATTCTTTGGTGATCGGTGAAGTAGATAGTCTTTTCCATTCAGGAAAAACTGAGCCACTTATATATCAAGACGGAAAATATGAATCTTAAGAAAATTCTAGTTTTATTTATTTCAATATTTTCAAGCTTTCTCGTCACTTCTATTACTGTTGATGGCAAATTAGATGAACCAGAATGGCAAAAGGCTAAATTGATAAACAATTTTGTAACCGTTTATCCAAACGATAAATCAAAACCGAAGTTCAAAACCGAAGTAAGAATTTTTTCGGATGACAAAGGAATATATTTCGGTTTTAAAAATGAACAGCCTATTGAAACACATACACCTTTGAAACATCCCAGAGATAAATGGTATGTCGATGCTGATAGAAATTTCATCATGATTGACTTTGATGGAAATGCTACTGTGGGCTATGAATTTTCTGTAACTCTTGGCGATACATTGCGAGACGCAATATGGACAAATGAAAATGAAATGTCTGAGAGTTGGGATGCAATTTGGTACGCAAAAACACATCAAACAGAAACTGCATGGTTTTCAGAATTTTTTATACCATGGGAGGTTGCTCCAATGAATGTTGTCGAAGGCAACAAAAGAGAAGTAAAGACATCTTTTGTGAGAAGACATCATACTGAAAATAAGTTTTATAATTTTCCAGGCCTTTGGGCTGAACAGTCTCCATTTTTATCAAAATTTTATCCTGTAAATATTGATAACCCAAAAACAATAAAATCTTCTAGAGTGGATTACTTTCCTTATTTGAGTTTTACCAATAACTTTGTTGAAAACAATCGAAATATTAATTTTGGAGGAGAGATTTTTTGGGATATTAATTCTGAATCAAAGTTGGATGTTTCTCTTAATCCAGATTTTGGTCAGGTTGAGAGCGATGATTTAATTGTAAATTTCTCTGCAATTGAAACTTATTATGAAGATAAAAGACCGTTCTTTACTGAAAATCAAACTCTTTTTGAGATCACCGGCTGGAACCTATATTTTATCAATACCAGGAGAATTGGTGGTATTCCAGATAAATGTTCACCAACAAATGAGACTTTAAAAGGACAATGCCAAGATAGTTTAGTGGATTCTTCTGATATAGATCTGGCTTTGAGATACTCTCAAAAATCACAAGAAAACGAATTTGGATTTTTTTCAGCGTTTGAAGCAAATAGCGTTTATTCGTCTGGTAGAGACTATTTCGCAGGTAGATATCGAAGAAATATTTCTGAAGCCAATGGCAAAGTTGGTTACATGGTTACGGCAGTTGATAGGCCATCTATAAATAGAGAAGCGTATGTGCATACCCTTGATTTTGACTTTAAACCTTCTGCTCCAACTAGGGTTTACGGGTGGCTAAGCCAAGCCAATATCAAAGAAAATACAAACGATACTGTCGGCACTGGAGCTCGAATCGTTGTTACCAAAGGTTTTTCTGACCAATTGTTTGTTCTGGGCGCGGTTAATTATTTGGATGAAGATTTCAATATCAACGACATGGGTTACATAGAAGAATATAACAAAATCAGCATAGGTGGTTTTCTTCAATACATTCGACCCATTAAGAACAAAACTTCAAAAGTTTCTCAAACTATTTTCAAAGTTAATGGCGGCCATAATAGATCTACCGAAGGCTATGGAAATGGAATTGGCTTCAATACAGAACTTGAATTTTTTATGCGGGATAACTCTTATATTAACTTAAAGTGTAATTGCACTGTTAGAAGAGGTAAAAACTTTACCGAAACAAGAAGATTTGCTGCTGCTCCATATATTGAAAGCCTAGCAAACTATGATCTTCAACTTGCCTACTACACTCCTAGAACAAACAGTATCAGACCATTTGTTAAATTTGGACTGGCTACTGGCGGATACCGAGTTAACGATCAAGATTCAGACCTACAACGTGAAAAAATTAACTTTGCTCTAGGTTTGATTTTGACAACCTCAAGTCAGTTGAGAACTTCTCTGAATTTCTTTGAATTTCAAAAAGAAAATAATTGGGAAGTTTGGCAAAAGGAAAACTTATTTGGTTACTATGACAAAGAAATGGTTTCCTCTGGGATAAACATAGATTGGTTTCCAGGCAACAACCAAGAATTTAGATTGAAAGCATTTATCTATGGCATTAAAGCAAATAATTCTAGAGCTTATAGGGTGAATTCTAGTGGCTATATGACACCATCTTTGGATGACATAAATCCTTTTCAACTTTCTGAAACTGCTTTTCAAATCAGATATAAGTATGAATTTTCACCATTATCTAATTTATATGTTGTTTACACGCGAGGAGGAAAGTCTTCAGGACTTTTAAGAGATTCTTTTGATGGTCTTTATTCCAATGCTTGGAACGAACAAACTTTAGACAAATTTATAGTCAAAATAAGATATAAATTTTAAGTCTTACAGTTTTTGCAAAATAAATTTCCTGAAGACATAACAGATAAGTTTTTTGGCAAATAATCTCCACAAGCAAAGCATTTCACCAACTCTTTATTTTCATTATCCAGATCAATCTCATCTTGTTTGAATAGTCTTGCTAAACCGGAAAGAATACCCACAAAGGCAAGNACAATTAATACTTTTAAAAGCATTTCTAAGAATTAGCAGCTGCTTGTTTTTCAGAAGCTTCGATAAATCTTTTCAATACTTCAGCTGCTTGATTTTTCAATTCTTCTTTGCCCATGAGTTCATAGGCTTGAACTTTAATTTCTAAGGCTTTTTGTACCACTTCAGAATTTGGTAAATTTGAAATTATNTAATCTGCTCGAGAAACAGCGGCAATNTATGCTTTTCTTTCGATATAAAACTCTGCAACNTCTATTTCTTGTTTNGCTATTAAACTTCTAAGGAANAGCATTCTTCNCTTNGCNTCNTNAACNTANGAGCTTTCTGGAAATCTAGAAATAAANTCAGTCAATTCATCGAAGGACTCTTTAGCCTNNGTNAAATCTCTTTTATAGGTGAGTTCTCCNAANACNGGAACAGTNCTNAGCAATTCTTTTTCTTTNGANAATTTTGNNAGACCTTTCATNTAGTATGCGTAATCTGTATTNGGGTGNCTTGGGTGCAGGCTNATAAATCTNTCTGCTGCAACCACNGANGCNTCNTAAAGCCCATTTTCNTAGTAAGCATAAATCANTTCTGCTTGAGCTTGTTNTGCGTATTTNCCAAATGGAAATCTTCTTTCTAAAGATTCCANAGNATCGATNGCCATNGAATAGTTTTTNGNTTTTATTCTTTCTTGNGCTTGATCATAAATTTCTTTTTCTTGCATTGCNGGTGTCATTGGCTCTTCTTTCTTTTGGGTAGCGCAACTTACAAAAAAGATTAAGAAAACAGTAAAAAAAAGATTTGAATAAAATTTCATGAAATAAGTTTATCATTCTGTCATGACGATTAAGAAGGAGAATTTAATTTCTAGAGAGATAAGCGAAGCACTTTCCAACAAACGTCTTGATGTAGTTTTGGCTGAAACTTTTCCAGAATACTCCAGAAGTAGATTAAAAAAATGGCTAGAAAANAATNTAGTNTCTGTAAATCNAAGAGTNATTAANAAACCCAGTCATAAAATCATTTNTCCAGCAAAACTNGAACTCAATGTGCCAAATGAAAACCTGACTGAAGATTTACCAGAACAATTNGACTTAAATATAGTTGAGTCTACTGAAGGATATGTCGTAATNNANAAAAGTCANGGAATGGTAGTNCACCCTGGNGCTGGCAANAAATCNGGAACATTGTTNAATGCNTTATTGCATGAATATCCTGAATTAAAAAAATTACCAAGAGCAGGAATTGTGCATCGTCTAGACAAAGATACTTCGGGACTTATGGTAGTCGCCAGAAACGAACCNGCCATGCAAAGCTTGTCAGAACAAATTTCCAATCGTTCCATCAAGAGGATTTACCAAGCTTTCACAGTAGGAAGAATTGAAAGGTCTGGAAAAATTGAAGCGCCAATAGGAAGACACCCAAAGAATAGACAAAAACAAGCAATTATTGATTCTGGCCGAGAAGCCGTTTCACACTTCAAGGTCATAGAAAATTTTGGCTCTTACTCTCATCTTGAAGTTTCCTTGGAAACAGGAAGGACTCATCAGATTCGCGTTCATATGAATCACTTGGGCTTTCCATTAGTTGGAGATCCTCTGTATGGCAGGCGTAGAAGATTTGCTAAAAATACCCATCAAAAACTTAGAGAAATAATAGAAAGTTTTCCAAGACAGGCACTTCATGCAAGTCAACTGAGTTTTATAGATCCAACAACATCTAAAGAAGTAAGCTTTCAATCAAAATTACCGTCTGATTTAGTCGAATTGAGGGAAAACCTTTTAAATCAGGCATAATTTCCTTGACTTGCTTACTGGTGCTGTCAAAATTCGCTCCCTTAAGAGATTTCTTCAATTTTTTTTAGAAAAATGGCAAAAGTTATGACATCTGGCGGCGAAGCTTTAATTAGGGCTTTAGCTGACGAAAATGTAGACATCATCTTCGGTTATCCTGGAGGTGCTGCGTTGCATATTTATGATGCCATCTACCAGCAAGATCGAGTCCAACACATCTTAGTGAGACACGAACAAGCTGCTACTCACGCAGCTGATGGCTTTGCTCGAGCTACTGGAAAACCTGGAGTTTGTTTGGTTACTTCTGGACCTGGAGCAACAAATGCAATTACTGGTATTGCAACTGCTTATATGGATTCCATTCCTTTGGTTGTCATTTCTGGCCAAGTACCAAATCATTTGATAGGTACCGATGCTTTTCAAGAAACCGATATGATGGGTATTTCCAGACCCATTGTTAAACATAGTTTTCTTGTGCAAAAGCCAGAAGAAATCCCAGTCATTGTCAAAAAAGCATTTCACATTGCAACCAGTGGCAGACCTGGACCCGTGGTTATCGATGTTCCAAAAAACTTAACCGATCCAAATGAAAAGTTTGAGTATAAATTCCCTTCAGATTTATATCTAAGGTCATTCGCGTTATATGACGAAGCAGAAAATAGTGAAGTAAAAAAAGCTGTGAAATTGCTTACCGAGGCAGAAAAACCTGTCATTTATGCCGGTGGTGGAGCTATAAACTCCAATGCTGCAGAAGAAATATATGAATTTGGAAAATTGATGGGTTGTCCTGTTACCAATACTTTAATGGGTCTTGGTGTTTACCCAGCTTCAGACGAGCAGTTTGTTGGTATGTTAGGCATGCATGGTACTTATGAAGCAAACATGGTGATGCATGAAGCAGATTTGATCATGGCAATTGGCGCCAGATTTGACGATCGAATTACCAACAATCCAAACAAATTCGGTCTGCAAGCAAAGAAAATACATATTGATTCCGATCCATCTTCAATAGACAAGATCATAGACGTAGATGTTGCCATGACTGGAAATGCAAAAAAGGTTATTTCTCAAATCAATAAAGAATTAAAGGCTATGAATTTTGACAATAAAAAATTCAATCCTTGGATGAAAAAAGCCATGCAGTGGCGCGCGGAACACGGACTCAATCACAATATGTTGGATCAAAAAAATTCTAGCGATATCATTTTGCCCCAACAAGTTATTCAGTCTGCTTATAAAGCAACTGATGGTAAAGCATTTGTCACCTCAGACGTTGGTCAGCATCAAATGTTTGCTGCACAGTATTATCACTTCAATGAACCCAGAAAATGGATTAATTCAGGTGGATTGGGAACCATGGGTTTTGGGTTGCCTGCTGCAATGGGGGTTAAATTTGCTTTTCCTGATGAAACGGTTGCTTGCATCACTGGAGAAGGCAGCATTCAAATGTGTATCCAAGAATTATCTACATGCGGACAATATGGTTTGCCCATCAAGATTATCAATCTCAACAACAGAGCACTTGGAATGGTTAAACAATGGCAGGACATGCAATACGGTGGTCGATATTCCAGTATCTCTTATGAAGACTCCTTACCGGACTTTATCAAGCTTGCAGAATCCTATGGACATGTTGGCATGAAAGTAGAAAAGCTTTCAGAACTTGAGTCTGCAATGGAAGAGTGCTTTGCTTTAAAAGACAAATTGGTTTTTCTTGATGTCTATGTTGATCCAGATGAGCATGTCTATCCTATGTTGAAAGCTGGCGGAGACATGTCAGAAATGTTTCTAAGTAAAACGGAAAAAACTTTCGAATGAATCATATTGCCTTGCTAATGGAAAACCAACCNGGAGCTTTATCTAGGGTGATAGGCTTATTTTCTCAAAGAGGGTACAACATCGACTCTTTATCGGTAGCACCTACACAAGATGAAACCCTATCCAGATTGACCATGACCATTGCTGAAGAAGGAGCTGACATAAATCAAATTTTAAAACAGTTATATAAATTGGTTGATGTGGTAATGGTACAAAATTTAAGCGAAGCTGACGCCTTAACTTTGGAACTTGCAATAATTAAATTAAACAAGGCCAAGACAGAGGTCGAAGATCTTTTGAAAGATTATGAATTTGAAAGAGAAATTTTAGATGAAAAAGACAGCTACACAGTTTTCAAAGTACTTGGTGATACTCATGAAATTGAAAAGTTATTGTCTGGATTGAAGAAAGAAGAATTTTTAGAAGTGACAAGGTCTGGTACTTTAGGTATGACCAAAGGCAATGAGTCTTTAGCAACCAATGATCAGACTAAAATTTCTTACGATTAATTAGAGGAGAAAAAAATGGAAGTTTATTACGATAAAGACGCAAAGTTGGATCTTATAAAAGATAAAACCATAGCAGTTATTGGCTTTGGTTCTCAAGGACATGCCCATGCTAACAATCTCAAAGATTCCGGTATGCAAGTTATTATTGGTTTGCGTGAAGGCTCAAGTTCAGCTGATAAAGCCAAAAGTGCAGGTTTTGAAGTTATGGACAACAAAGCTGCAGCTGCTGCTGCTGATTTTGTGATGATGCTTATTCCCGATGAAAAACAGGGAAAAACTTATGCTGAAGAAATTGAGCCAAATCTAAAAGANNGTGCAACTTTGGCTTTTGCCCATGGTTTTAATATTCATTATGGTCAAATCAAACCCAGAGCTGATTTGGATGTTGTGATGATTGCGCCAAAAGGTCCTGGACATACCGTTCGAGGTCAATATCAAATAGGAGCAGGAGTACCTTGTCTAGTAGCTATTCATCAAGATGCGTCAGGCAATGCGTTAGATAATTCAGTGGCTTATGCTTCTGCAATTGGTGGAGGCAGAGCTGGGATCATCAAAACTACTTTCAAAGACGAAACTGAAACCGATTTATTCGGTGAGCAAGCAGTTCTTTGTGGTGGCTTAACTTCTCTCATTCAAGCAGGTTATGAAACTTTGGTTGAAGCTGGTTATCCACCTGAGATGGCATACTTTGAATGCGTTCACGAAGTAAAACTTATAGTCGATTTAATCTACGAAGGCGGCTTAGCAAACATGCGTTACAGTATTTCAAATACTGCAGAGTATGGTGATTACACTTCCGGACCAAAAGTTGTGACCGATGAAGCCAAGCAAGCGATGAAAAAAATTCTAGACCGAATTCAAAACGGTGAATTTGCCGATGAATTTGTGACTGATGCCAGAAAGAGTAATGGTCCTGAAGGTGGACCAGAAATGGAAAAGTATCGTCGCGAATCGAGAGAGCATCCAATTGAAAAGGTTGGCGCAGATCTTCGAGGCATGATGCCTTGGATTGAAGCCAATAAATTGGTTGATAAAACCAAAAACTAGTTTTTTAGTTTTTTTCTTCAGAGAGATTTTTAAGTTGCTTCATTAAATTGAAGTGACTGTCATCTCTCATGGGTAGAAAATCATGATCGTATGCTTTTTCCGGATTCTCTCTGACTCTTCTATCTAAAGCCTTGGCATCGGGACCGATAAGGATACGCCATTCTTTCGCCTTCACGCCATCCAAAATTACTTTTGCTGCTGCCTCAGCTGAAGTAATAGCTTTTTCCTTAAAATCTTTTTGTCTATTCATGACCGACTCACGAAACATTTCTAAAGATAGGTTGTGCACTGGCGCACCCACTTTAATCCATCTGTCTTTCATTTCTTGAAGCTCTTCGTCATTGAGATCAGCTATGTCTTTTTGACCCAAGACTTTTCCAGAATTTTCACTAATTGAAGTACCAATATGTCCTGGCATAACCAGAGATACACCAAGGTGTGGTGCATTGATACGAAAGTCGTTAATTAATGCTTCAGTAAAACCTTTCACGGCAAATTTTGCTGCGGAATAAGAAGTATGTGGTTGGGAATGTCCAAGGGTTGCCCAAAAACCATTTACACTACTGGTATTGATCATATGGCCTTCTTCACTTTTGAGTAAGGCATCCATAAATGCTCGAGAACATAGGTAAACGCCGTCCCAACAAATCTTAAAAGTTCTTTCCCACTCTTCTATGCCAGAAAGAACAAAACTTGCTCCACCACCAATACCGGCATTGTTAAAAAGTAAATTGATATGCTCGGTTTCTTGTTGCTCTAAAACTTCATCTCTAAAACGCAAGACATCTTCTTCAGAAGAAACATCACATAAGTGTTTGGTGATTTTTACATGGGGATATTTTTTTGTAGCTTCTAGGAAGGTCTCTTCCATATTTTCTTCAATGACATCACAAATAGAGACATGACAGCCTTCTGCAGCCAATTGATAAGTGAGCTCTCTTCCCATGCCGGTTCCACCACCTGTGATTACCGCAATTTTTCCATCAAAATTTTCCATCTTTCTCCCAAAAAATAATTTTCTAAAGTTTTTTACTTTACATAGTATCTACTAGAAAAAAAACCTATAATCCTTTTTCCAAGATCAGCAAGATAAGATTTTTACTTCTAATTTTGGGTCTGTAGCTCAGCTGGTTAGAGCGCACCCCTGATAAGGGTGAGGTCGCAGATTCGAGTTCTGCCAGACCCACCAAATATTAATTAACATTTTGACAGTTATACTGTCATATTCTATATTCTTCTCTCAGGGAAAGAATTCAAAATGCTTAAAAAGACGCTTTACTCACTCATTGCAATTGTTTTCATTGGGGTAATTGCTTGGGAATACAAAGTAAATATCTTAATTTGGTCTATACCGAAAGTAGCCACTGTCTTTATGCCGGTTCAAGAGAATATTCCTACCTCTTGGTCAGAGGGCCCAGAAGCTGTTAGTGAAGACGAAAGACCAAACGTCATTTTAATTTTGGCAGATGATATGGGTTACAACGATATTTCCATTCATAACGGCGGGGCAGCAGACGGTTCTCTAAAGACTACTTATATAGATTCTCTAGCAGAAAGTGGCATTTTATTTTCTCGAGGTTATGCTGCGAACGCGACTTGTGCACCTTCCAGAGCATCCATCATGACAGGAAAATATCCAACCAGATTTGGTTACGAATTCACTCCAGTACCTGCAACTGGAAGATTGATCATGTCTTGGCTTGCTGAAGAAGATGATGCAGAACTCAAAGCAAGAATTGATAACGAAGTTTCAAGAAACCTGCCTCCGTTATGGGAGCAAGGCATGCCAACCGAGCAAATTACCATTGCCGAAGTTTTACGCGATGCAGGATATTACACAGCTCATATTGGAAAATGGCATCTTGGCCATGCGAATGGCATGGACCCATTGAGTCAAGGATTTGAAGATTCGTTATCTCTAGTTGGTCCCCTTTATGCTCCAGAAGACGATCCAGAAATAGTAAATGCCAAGTTTGATACCAGAATTGATCGAATGATATGGGGATTAGGTCAGTATTCAGCAAGATTCAACGAAGGCGAGTTATTTGCTCCAGATAAATATGTCACTGATTACTACACCGATGAAGCATTAAAAGTCATTGAAAAAAATAAAAACAGACCCTTCTTTTTGTATTTGAGTCATTGGGCAGTGCATAACCCTCTGCAAGCATTAAGGAGCGATGTCGAGCAAATGAGTCATATGTCCGGTCATAATCTCCAGGTTTATTCTGGGATGATTGCAGCCCTGGATAGAAGTGTCGGAAAAGTTGTTGCAAAACTTAAAGAGTTAGAAATATACGGAAAAACTATGATTATTTTTACCAGTGACAATGGTGGGGCCAATTACATTGAATTGGAAGACATCAATAAGCCTTATAGAGGTTGGAAAATAAGTTTTTTTGAGGGCGGAATTAGAGTTCCATACATTGTCAGTTGGCCCGATGAGATATTGCCGGAACAAAAATCCAATAGTGCTGTGCATCACTTTGATATTTTCTCCACAATTGCTTCTGCTGCTGGAATAAAATTTAAAGGAGCAGATTTGGATGGGGTTAATCTTTTACCTTACATAAAGAAAGAAAAATCTTCAGAACCTCACAAAACTCTTTTCTGGCGTTCCGGCAATCATCAATCCGTATTGCATGAAAATTGGAAATACATTGTGAGCAAAAAAGAAAATTTTCGCTGGCTCTTTGATACTTCGATAGACCCCACGGAGAAAAATAATGTAATTAACGCTTATCCTGAGAAAGCCAAATTACTTGAAGACTTACTGGAAAAATTTAATTCTGAACAAGCTGAACCGGTAGTACCATCAGCTTATGAAGCCCCAACAATGATTGATAAATATGATGGACAAGAATACGAAGAAGGGGACGAATATATTTACTGGTCTAATTAAACAAATCTAATTTAAGGCCTTTTAGGGGAACACCCCTTCGAGGGTTGAAGGGGTGCTCTAGGGGGATTCTCTAACTTAGAAGTTAAAGTTCAGTTTGATACCGAAGTTTCGACCAGCTAATGGCACTTCGTTTTTTACATAAGAAGTGTGATTTCTAGCTTTTTCGTCCATAAGGTTTCTTCCAAAGACAGATAAAACCAGTTCTTCGTCACTACCAATAGCAATTGACCTTCTGATATCGAAATCAACCATGGTGTAGCCGTCCGTCACAGATTCGCCAAAACCAATGTCATCTTCTTTTTGTACGTCTATGATTTTTATATCGTAGATAACATTTTCATTTTCAAGCGCAAAACAATAAACATTTTTGATTGGGGTGATTCTTGGAACATTTCCACCACTACCAAAAGTTCCCACAACTTCCTCTCTTCCGTAAGAAATTTGAACTTCACCGTTGTCAGTAATAAATGTTCTTCCTACTTCGACTTCATAACCATTAAAGTCCGCATCGGCTTGACGATAATTGGTAATAGGTAAATTCTTGGCATTTCTAGTACCTGAGTCTAAAAGATAAATATAGTTATCAACTGCGTTAGAATAAACCGAGGCATTTACAAAATAACCATCGTTTTCGTAATTAACGCTGAAATCTATATTATTAGATCTTTCAGATTCTAGATTTACATTACCGATCTCTACTCTAGCAGCAGCTAAGTGAGTTCCATTCATGAAAAGTTCTATTTCTGATGGAGCCCTTGCAACACTTGAGATACCAAGAGTTAATCCAACATTATTCGCTAAGTCCCAACCCATGGTAAGTGCAGTACTCAAGTCACTTTCACTAATATCGTGAAGTGTACTGCCAATAGCACCATCTCTGTTTACTTGATCCAAACGAACACCAAAATCAAGATCAACAACGTCCAATTCTCTACAGATGAAGTAACCAAAGCTCAACATTTGAGAATCTACCGGTTTCATAAAAGCTTCTTCACCGATGATTGCTACATCTTCTTGACTCATGTTAATTGTTACATTTTGTCTGTTGCCGCTAGCTTGATTTCCAATATCCATCTTCATTCCGAATTCGAAAGATTCATTAGTGAAAGTTGTAGGTTCATGTTCTTCTTCACCTGGTTTTTCTTCATGACCAGGTTCTTCTACATGACCTTCTGTAAAGGAATTATCGTTAGCTTGAAAGAAGTAGCTAAGTTTATCTAACCCACGCAAATTGGTTGCGGCACCTTCAATGGTTAAGTTTTCAGATTCAGTATCAGCCTGAATCCTTTCTTCTTCTTCTTCTTCACCATGCTCTCCACCATGTTCCTCTTCTTCTTCACCATGGAAAGCAATACCATAAGTATTTTCAATCTTACCTAAAGAAAAACCAAAATAACCCGAGTCGTCAACCACTGAAAGACCAAATTTTTGACTAAATGTTGCAAAATCAGAGTTCTCTAAAGATGTTTTAGCCTCTGGAGAACCTTCGTGAATGATAGCGCCATTTGGCACATCATGGCTTTCGAAATTTACTTCTTTCAGAGCATAAGTCAGATTTATACCATCTACGTTACCCTTGTAAGAAAAGCTTCCCGCAGTTCCCATGTTTGCTGTTTGTCTTTCAAGACCGATATTAAAGTCACTACCTTCAAAGTCTTTGTTGGCAATGGTTTGATCAACGATATTGATGATTCCACCCATTGTTCCGTTGGAATACAATAAAGACGAAGGACCACGAACCACTTCTATTTGTTGTAAGTCGTTCATATCCACGTCGTTTAAATGATCAGAACCCAAACCAGAGACATCTCTTACCAACTTACCGTTAGATAGAATTCTCACTCGAGTCCCGCCCATTCCTCTAATGATTGGTTGTCCAACTCCAGGACCAAAGCCAGATGAATTTACTCCAAGCAAATAGTCAATGCTGTCTCCTAGATTTATCGAACCTGAATAATTGATGTCATCGCCTTTGATGACAAAAACCGGTGAATCGATTTCTGCAAGAGTTGAACCTCCCAAAGATGAAGTAACGACAATTTCTTCATCCATTGCGTAAAGCACATTCAGAAATGCGAAACACAAAATAAAATACAAAGATTTTTTCATAATCTCCTCCTAAGAAATTAAAAAATTAAAATTAAAAAAGTTTAAAGTCGGTCTTATTGAGGCGGAGCTCTAGAAAGAAAGTAAGACTCATTCTTTTTTTGATAAAAACTGAAGTGTTCACTTTCTATGTTGTTAGAGAAAACGAGATGATATGAATTTTGTTCAAGTTCATTACTTACTTGATCGCTTGTACAAGTAAGACATTCATTATGAAATTCAATTTCATGATGTTCAGCATCGTGAATTTCATGAGAATGA
>NZFZ01000026.1 GCA_002689405.1 Gammaproteobacteria bacterium
TTTGAGGACAAAATTTGATCAAGAACTGGTCCTCTGAGCACCATGTAGAAAAAAGAAACTAAATTTAGAGAAAGCCACTTTCTATACAGACTCAATCCATGATTTGCCTTTAGTAGAAAAATGTAAAAATTCTATAGTAGTATCTCCTGATGAAAAGCTTAAGGAGCACGCAGAAAAAAATAATTTAAAAATAATTAAAAGATAGCTAAATCTTATGAATCTAAGCAACGATATATCCAAGTTAAAAGAAGAATACCAAAAATTTAAAAATTCAAAAAAAATATTGGACTTAACTAGAGGCAGGCCTTCCTCTGAACAGTTAGACTTATCTGATAATTTGGAAACTGTAATGAAAGGAGACTTTATCCAAGATAAGGTCGACACAAGAAATTATGGGCTTCTAGAAGGACTTCCCTCTGCTAGAAAATTAGCTGGTTGGGTTCTTAACTCTGATCCAGATAATATTTTTGTAAATGGAGCGAGTAGTTTGACTTTACTAGGACATTATCTGCAAAGCATGATTTTTCATGGCGATGGGCAAGTAGCCTGGAAAGATCTCGATAAAGTTACTTTTTTGTGTCCAGTTCCCGGATACGACCGTCACTTTGCAATGTTGGAAAAATTAGGAATAAAGATGATACCTGTTCCTTTAGTAGGAGATGGACCTGATTTGAATTTAATAGAAAACTTGTTAGAAACTGATAAAACCATAAAGGGGATGATTTGTGTACCCAAGCATTCAAATCCCACCGGAGAGATTTTCTCTGAAGAAAAAATANAAGCTTTAGCAAGNATCAGCAAGGGTGGNTTTAAAATTATTTTTGATAACGCCTATGCTGTTCATGATTTTGATGATTCACAAAAACTACCTGATATAGAAAAAATATTCATTGATCAAAATTCACACGATTCTCTCATTATGCTAGGCAGTACAAGTAAGATCTCATTAGCAGGATCGGGTTTGGCGTTTATTTCTTTGTCGCCAAACAATATGGAAAACTTTGTTAATTATTTTTCTAAGTTTTCCTTGGGTTCTGACAAAGTAAATCAAGCAAGACATGCTAGGATTTTTAATTCGCAGAAAGCTCTAACAGAGCATATGCAAAAATTAGCAAAAATAATCAAACCAAAGTTCGATCTTGTTTTAGAAAAGTTGAATCAGCTCCCTGATGGACTAGCAAACTGGACCAAACCTAGCGGTGGTTATTTTGTTTCATTTGATTCTTTAAATGGAAATGCTTCAAAAATTCATAAACTTTGTGAGGAAGCGGGTCTAAAACTCACTCCCTTAGGTGCAACTTTTCCCTACGGCAGAGACCTGGAAAATAAAAATATCAGACTAGCTCCAACTCAAATCGAGTTAGATGAGTTATCGGAAGCTATGGATTTATTTTGTATTTGCGTAATACTAGCCGAAGAAATCTAGTTTCTAGTAACTTTTAAAATTTCGTATTTTTTCCCATCAAATGGACCAAAGTTTTCGTGAACATCCGGATGGGCTACAGGCTCTAAAGAATTATCCGCTAGTAAATTCTGTTGTGAAACATAGGCAGTGTAAAAAACCTCTTCATTTTCAGCATAAACATGATANAAAGGCTGATCTTTTTTTGGCCTTATTTGGGCAGGTATGCTTTGGTACCACTCTTCGGTATTGTTAAATTCAGGATCAACATCGAATATTACACCTCTAAAATCTAGGTGTTTATGCCTAACTACCTGTCCAATTGCAAAATTAGTTTCAACAATATCTTTCATATTCTTATCTTAACATTTATACCTTTTATATGGAGTCTATCAATATATTTTCAAGCCAAGTGAGCTTGAGAGAGGTATTCTTTAGACTGCATCTCAGTTAATCTGCTGATGGTTCTTTTAAATTTTTCTTCCAGCCTAGATTTGACATAAATTTTTTCAGGGAGTTCAGCTGCTGAGATGATTAATTTTACTCTTCTGTCATAACATTCATCTATAAAGGAAATAAATCGTCTTGCTTCGTCATCAGAATNTATGATGGGCACATCGGACAGAATAACGGTGTGAAACTCTTTTGATATTTCTATGTAATCTGCAGCACTTCTAGGAGAAGAACAGATTTGTAAAAAATTAACCCATAAGACTCCTTTTGAAAAGGCCAAAATATTTATTTTTCTATTGTTAATGGTAACGAAACTTTCTTTATTTTTTTTATTCTGGGTAATTTCATTAAAAATATTTTCAATGATTTCAGTATTTTTATCAGATGGANAAAAGTAACTTCCACTTTTTTCTAAAGCTCTTAATCTAAAATCCACATCAGAATTTAAATGATAGATTTCACAAGCAGATTCAATAGCTTTTATAGCTGGNAAGAATAGCTTTCTTTGCAAACCTCCCTCATAAAGATTTATTGGAGCTATATTTGAAGTTGCAAAAAAAGATAAATTCGATTCAAAAAGTTCTGTCATAAATTTTCCAAGCAGCATGGCATCGGCAATATCTTCTACATAGAACTCATCAAAACAAAGGCATTCATATTTTTTTGATAAATCTCTAACAATTTTTTTTAAAGGATCTGTTCCTCCTTCATATTTTTTTAAGCTTTCATGAAGATTTTGCATGAAACGATGAAAGTGCAGTCTAATTTTTTTTTCATGATTGATTTCCTCAAACAACATATCCATGAGAAACGTCTTTCCACGTCCGACATCTCCATGAATATAAATTCTTTGAGGCTCTGGCTTAGAAAAAAACTTAAGAATACTTCTTTTCTTATTAATTTCTTGAAGNGAAATATCCANNCNCTCAGCTAATTTNAGCTGAGCATCATCTAANGAAATTTCTTGGCTTGAGACCGCTTTTAAATAGTTTTCTTTTAGAGCTATTTTATTTCCTCATGAACAGTAATCTCTGGCGCTCCAGCAAGATATGGTGCAAGTGCTCCACCCAATGTTTTAAAGTGTTCAGTTTGAGAATGATGTGCATGACTTTCAGCATCTTTATAAATCTCTATCATTTGATAAGTTTGAGGATCATCTGTCCTTAAAAGACCGTAGTAGAAAACACCAGGTTCATTTGCATTCGTAGCCTCGACAAGTTTAAGCATATTTTCTTCAAAGTCTTTTTCACTGCCTTCTTTTATGTTTAATTTAACAAGTACTCCTATCATGATTTCTCCTATAATAAATATTATTTAAAAGTTTAGTATATAAGGCTAAATCATATTGGGAGAAAAGAAAATGATTAAGATTTGGGGAACCGAAGCCTCAAGGGCGATGAGGCCAATTTGGACTGCTGAGGAAATGGGCATAGATTACGAGCTTGAAATGATGCCTTTTCCACCTAGGATGTTCATGAAAGAGTATTTGGATATCAATATGCTAGGAACAATTCCTTATTTGATAGACGGCGACGTAAAAATGACTGAATCTGTTGCGATGTCCCAATATTTAGTTGAGAAATATGGACCGACTGATTTGAGAGTTATGCCAGATGAGCCTGACTATCCAGCTTATTTGAATTGGCTTTTCCACTCTGATGCAACTTTAACTTTTCCACAGACTGTTGTTTTGAGATACAAACTTCAAGAGCCGGGTGTTGCCGATGCTGCTGTGGAAGGTTACAGCAGATGGTTTGTCTCAAGATGTAAATTGTTAGAGACAACTTTAAACGATAGAGAATTCTTGTGTTCAAATCGTTTTACGATTGCAGACATTTGTGTGAGCTATGCTTTTGTCGTTGCTGAATCACTTGGCATAAAACAAGCATTCAAACCTAATATTAAGAGATACACGGATATGCTTTTTGAAAGAGAGGCCTTTAAAAGATCTAAGTCTTATAAGTTTGAAGAAAAATAATTTAATTTTTTAATTTAGGAGATAAATATGATTACCCTTAAAGATGCACAAAAAATAGTTGAAGGTTGTTTAAAAAAAGCTAGAGAAGAGAATATGAAGCCTATAACAATTGCAGTTCTTGATACTCGAGGAGTATTAATTAGTTCAGCAACGGAAGATAATTCAGCTCTCATTAGACCTGATATAGCATTTGCCAAAGCATGGGGTTGTATTGGAATTGGTTTTTCTAGCAGAGCGATAAGAGATCTCTATGGCGCCCAACCTGAACAAACTCATTTTTTCAATGCTGCTAGAGCTATATCTGGAAATAAAATAGCTCCATCTCCTGGAGGGATAATGATTAAGAAAGGAGATGATGTTATCGGCTCGGTTGGCGTTTCAGGAGATTTACCCGACCGTGATGAGATTTGTGCAATAGCAGGAGTAGAAGCTGCAGGATTGACTTATCAAATTTAATGAATGAAATTAATTCTTAATTTTTAGGCGGCAAAGGAATTAAAACCGAAGTATTTTTTATGTAGTTTTTATATTCCTCATCGTCTCCCCATTTCTTTTTTCCTCTTAATTCAAGTAACCTCACTCCGCTTATTTGAGTCAAAAGGATTATTATGAAGATTGGAGAGATGAGCGTTATAAATTGCCAGCCCTGAAGAACCGGTAAAGCGATTACTGTAACCCCGATCCACAAAAGAATTTCGCCAAAGTAATTAGGATGCCTAGACCAAGACCAAATTCCAGTTGTAATAAATTTGTCTTTGTTTTCTGGATTAGATCTAAATTTAGATTTTTGATTATCTGCAATAACTTCTATAGAGAAACCCAAGATCCAAATCAAGGTACCCATGACCAAGAAGATATCCGCCTCAATCTTATTTTGCGAAGTCATTGCAGCAAGTCCAGCTGCTAAAGACAAAAATACCCACATTCCTTGAATATTCCAGGTCATTAAAAACCACCAAAACTTGGTTTTCATGACGTCAAACCTTCCGTCGCCGCCATCTTTTCTTACTCGAAAAAATAAAAAAGAACCAAGTCTGGTAGCCCAGATAACCACTAACAGTGTGATTACGATATCCCTTAGATATATTTCAGGAATAGCCATAAGAGTAAAAAGAGAAGCTGACATAAAAGTAAGCGATCCGGTTAAATCAAAAAAATGTTCTGTTCTGTTAATGAAAGACGGAATGAAGATAAGCCATTGAATGACAAAAATCAGTAATACTACAAATCCAAAAAGCGGGATGTTTGATATAGATACACTTCCTTGATTTGCAGCAAAAGCTATTAGAGTTGAAAGTAATATGACAATAAAAGAGGCTGGAATAGTAGTCTTGTTGGGCATTCACAAATTTTAATACAAAAATCTTGATTTGAATTGAAATTTAGAAGATATTAATCGATAGAAATATAAAGAGGTTTAAAAATGATGAATTCAAGAATTTGTGAAATGTTAGACATAGAGTTTCCTCTTGTGGCATTTACACACTGTAGAGATGTTGTTGTAGCAGTTTCCAAAGCAGGAGGCTGTGGAGTCTTAGGCGCAGTTGGCATGTCACCAGAACAATTGGAAAAAGAACTGAAATGGATTGACGAGCATATTGATGGAAAACCATATGGAGTAGACGTATTGATTCCAAACAAAATGGTTGGAAAAGATGAAAAATTTGATGCCGATAAGCTTGCAAAGATGATCCCTCAAGAATATGCAGATTTCAGAACTGATGTTTTAGAAAATCATGGCATAGAAGCTCCAGAATTAAGAGAAATAGATACTGGCGGATCAGGCTTTGCTCAAAATACACAATCCGATGGAGCTAAAGCATTATTAGATGTAGCTTTTAAACACCCAATTAAGATTATTGCCAATGCACTTGGCGTTCCTCCAGACTGGATGATTCAAATGGGTAAAGACAATGATTGTAAAGTTGCAGCATTATTAGGAACCGCAGAACATGCAATCAATCAGGTTAAAGCCGNAGTTGATATCTTAGTTGTATCTGGAACTGAAGCAGGAGGACATTGTGGAAGTGTCTCAACTATGGTTTTAATTCCAGAGGTTCACCAAGCTATTCAGCCTTATGGCGATGTCCCAATTTTAGCCGCTGGCGGCATAGTAACTGGTAAACAAATGGCGGCAGCTATGGCTATGGGAGCTTCAGGAGCTTGGTGTGGTTCAGTTTGGCTAACTACAATTGAGTCAGAAGTAGAGCCAGTGATTAAAGAAAAAATGGTTGCTGCAAATTCAAGCCAAACGGTTAGGTCAAGAAGTAGAACTGGAAAACATTCTAGACAGTTGGTCACTCCATGGACTCAAGCCTGGGAAGCAGAAAGTGCACCAGAGCCTTTACCAATGCCATTACAACCAATGGTCGCAGAGCCAGCTTTGCAAAAGGTTAATAAATTAGCTGCTGGAGGTCACGAAGGGGCAAAAGATCTTGCAACCTATTGGGTAGGACAAGGGGTTGGCTTGATGAATGAAAGCATTTCAGCAAGTGACGTTGTTCAAGATTTCAAAGAAGATTTTATTAATGCCTATGAGAGGTTAAATAATTTTCTTGAAAGTTAATTTAACCTTTTTTTAACTCTTTCGTGGAGTCTGTGAAAGCCTCCCTCAAGAGTTCTAAAATCATCGGTATAGTCTTTTAAAGCTTTTTTGAGTTTCTTATTTGAGTTTCCAAGAACGGAAAAACTNTTGAGTTCAAAATATTCAAAAAATTCTTTTTCCCATTCGCTTCCAACAAANTTTTCCATATGAGCTATAGCTCCTGCATTATTTCTATAGGTTTCTAGCAAATACATCTTGGTTCCGTCCGAGGAAAAAGAATATTCATATCCAATAGTTAAAGGTTCAGTTTTCTTTACTTTTTTAGAAATTTTGTAAGTGAAATTTTTCGCTTCTTTTTCCTTTCCTGCAACGACATTAAAATCTATTGCAAAAAATATAGGATCAAGTTTTTCATGGTGCATGCTCCAAGAATATGAAGAAATTAATAGAGCAGTTAGAGCAATAAGTTTTTTCATTTGACCTTCAATTTTATATTAATGATTCCACCAAGCTTGATCTGAGAAAGCTCTAATGTCAATTTCATGAGTCCAAGTCGATTTGGATTGTTGTGCTAAGAAAAGATAAGTGTCAGCGACATTCTCGGGCAAAATCATGCCATCNGCACCTTTTTGTTTTTTAAATTTTTCAAATAAATCGGAACCTAACATCTTTCCGAGAGTATCAGGGGCATCTACCGCTCCATCAATAATTACATGGGCTACATGAATACCTTCTTTAGAAAATTCTGCATTTAAAGACTGGCATAGCATTCTTCTCCCCCCCATTGCCGCTGCATGAGAGTGTTGGCCTTTGTTACCTCTCACTGCAGAAGTAGCAGAAGTGACAATGATGTTTCCTTTCTGTCTTTCTTTCATTTTTGGAGTNAAAACTTGAGCAAGTCTAAATAACCCAAACGTTGCCATTCGCCAACCCATCTCAAAAGCTTTATAACTGGTTTCGGCTAAAGCACGATCGCCTATTTGAGCACCTATGTTATAAATGACAGTATCAATAGGACCAATATCTGATTCGATTTTATTAACTAGATCTTCAATGGAATTTTCTTCGATTACATTGAGCAAAGAACCCGATGCTTTTCCACCAGCATCTGAAATTTCTTTTATTAGCTTATGGAGGCCTTCTTCATCACTCCTGCGTGCCAAATATGCATGATATCCTTCTTTAGCAAATCTCTTGGCTACTGTTCCGCCAATACCAGCTCCGGCTCCAATTACCAAACAAACTTTTTCCATATCTAGTCGTGCGTCAATGAAACTAAACCTAAAAGTTCTCCGTTTTTCATTTCTTTTAGTGTTTTATTCGCTTCAGAAACATTTCGCGACTGAACCTCAACAGGTTCAATTTTTCCAGCCGCAACTAATTTCATCAATTCTTCCATTTCTCCAAGACTACCTACGTAAGAACCTAAAATCTTTTTCTCGGTTAAGGTGTGAAGAGGAAGAGGAATCGTTATTTGCCCTCCAAATAAGCCAACAACAACTAAAGTTCCGCCTTTCGCGAGAGATTGATATCCAAGATTCACAGACTGTTCAGCTCCGACAAAATCAACTATAGAGTTTGCTCCACCATTAGTTATTTCCAGAAGCTTCTCGGCTGCACCTTCTTTGGAAGAATTTATTACCTCTGAAGCACCCAAATCTTTTGCTACTTCTAGTTTTTCATCATCAATATCAATAACTATAGGATTTATTCCATATGCGGCTCTAGCAATTTTTAAGGCCAACAGTCCCAAACCACCTGCACTGACAATTACTAATGAGTTATCCTTTGAAAAAGGAGCAGCTTTTTTAAGGGCACTAAAAGCTGTCAATCCCCTACAGGCATAACTACCAGCTAAACTATCGGGAGTATCACCAGCGCTAAAGAGATATTGCTCTCCTGGCACCAAGACATGATCGCCATATCCACCGCTAACATTTATTCCCAAATTAGAATTATTTAAACAGTAGTGCGTTTTATCTGAATTACATAATTCGCAATCTCCACAACCAATCCAAGGATAAGCAACATATCTCTCTCCAATTTTCACCGAAGTAACTTCTTTTCCTTTCGCAACGACTTCCCCAAAGATTTCATGACCCATGGTTAAGGGCTCAGCTAATGGCATTGGTAACTTCATGTCTCCACCAAGATCAAAATAACCATCGTGAATATGCACATCCGAGTGACACACTCCACAAGATACTGTTTTAAGTAAAATTTCTTTACCTGTTGGAACGGGCGTCTCTATTTCTTTTTCTTCTAATGGTTTGCCATTTTCAACTACTTGATAAGCTTTCATAATATTTCTCCAATACAAAATCTAATCATATTTATAAGCTTGGCGGAAGTCCTTTATATGCGGTTTATGTATTTTGACACCCTCATAGCCATGTGATAAGTGGCACTATTTTTGTGCACAAATCCTCTTTCTTTTTGATAGAATCCTCAAANTAAGCGACACCTTGTCGCGGTCTTTTTAACTACGGGGGTAAAAAAATGATTAAATCCTTATTGAAATACACGATCTCTTTATCGTTGTTTTTAAGCTCAACTATTTCTTTAGCGCAAGTCGCATTGGAAGAGATGGTAGTAACTTCTCAGAAAAGAGAACAAAACTTATTAGATGTGCCTTCCGCACTTCAAGCTTTTTCTGGAGACATGCTTGAGGGAGCAGGAGTAAGGGATACGGACGATTTAGTGTCAATGATTCCGGACATGATGATGTCAGGTGAGGATGCAGGAAGAGCCAATATATGGTTAAGAGGCATAGGTTCTACAAAGTTTGACATTGGTTCTGAGGGATCCAACGCTTTCTTTGTAGATGAAATCTATATGTCAAGAAATCAGTCTATTTTAACAGGATTGGTCGATTTAGAGAGAATCGAAGTTTTAAAAGGGCCTCAAGGAACTCTATATGGAAAAAATGCTCTTGGTGGAGCAGTTAGTATTTTTTATAAAAAACCAACTAGCGAGACGGAACAAAGAATTAAAGTTGGTGCTGGCGACAATGGACAAGAAAAACTTAGCTACCTTTTATCAGGACAATTATCAGAAGGGCTTTATGGCCGTATGATTTTAAGTTATCAAGATGATGATGGAGTACATAGAGATAATACTTTTCCTGGGGACACAGGACCAAAAAATGAAAATGTAAGAGTTTCTTTTTTCGGTGAAGGCAATAACTATGAATGGTCATTATCTGCTGACAGTAGTGTTTCGGAAGATGATGCAATGGTTTCAGAAGCGATCATCTGTCCTAGAGGAGATACTGTTGCTTGTACAGCTAGTCAAAGAACGTTGATACAACCAAGTCTTGCGGCAGCTGCTGGAGGCTTAGATATATTTGTTACCAACTTTGCAACATCTTCTGCATATGCAGCATCAGGAGGAGACGCTGCAGCTCTTACTCAAATTAGAAGCGATAGGTTTTCTTCAAATTTAAGTGAAGACACATTTGGAAGAAGAGAAGATACAATGCTTTCAGCCAAGTTTAAATCTTTTAGAGATGATTACGACTTTACCGTTCTAGTTTCCACCAATCAGAACCAAGGAGAAGAACTAAAAGATTTTGATTCCACTAGAGCAAAGTCTTTTGTTCAAGGAAGCGATCAAACAACCAACCAATCTTCATTAGAGCTAAGATGGAATTCAAAACCTGAAGATCAAATTCAATGGGTGGCTGGAATATATTCTTTTCTGGACTACGGAGATAGGACAGATATTTTTAGAACCGGTCCGGATAGCGTATTCAACCAAAAGGCTGTTGCTGCCACAGCTTATATAGATAAAGCAGCATCAGGAAATTTGTTCAATGTAGCTAATTTAGCAAATATTGCCCCTGCAGCTATGGCGACCTACACAGGACCTGCTGCGACTAAAACTGCTTTAGCAAGTACTTACAAAGTAGCGACAGGTGGGCTTACTACATCATATTTGGATTATGGGACTGCTCAGCTTGACTTAAGCATCAATAACAAATCATCTGCTGCTTTTGCTCAAGTAACCATTCCCATGGCAGACCGATGGAATATTACTCTTGGTGCCAGATACACCTACGATGTTAAAGGTATGGTTTACACTACAAGTTCAAATTCAACAGGTGTTCCTGACTCATTAGTCTTACCAGGCTGTACATCAGGCACGATTAACCCTGATGGCTCTCAAGGTTGTTCGGATTTTGATGCTTTAGATCCAACATCTATTTATACAGCAACACAATACGCTCTACTTGCATCAATAGGAACGGCGGGAAGAACTACATTAGCATCATCATCTGGGGCACTAGTTGATTGGTTAAATGGAGATTGGGGTACATT